>JAAYLF010000388.1 GCA_012522035.1 Clostridiaceae bacterium | reverse complement strand
GTATATCATATTATCCGGAATTGTAAATGAGAAAAATAAAATATTTGAAATATTGGATGTTGTGTGAGATTATATAGAAAAAAACACAGGAGTGATTGTTTTGAAAATTGTCGTGATAGATGGCCAGGGCGGAAGAATGGGAAAGATGTTGGTGGAAAAAATAAAACCAATAGCACTTGATCATGAAATCATGGCTATTGGTACAAACAGCATTGCCACTTCCGCCATGCTTAAAGCAGGAGCGGACTATGGTGCAACCGGAGAAAACCCGATTGTGTGGAATTGCAAGGATACGGATATAATTCTTGGACCTATTGGAATCATTATTGCCAATGCCCTCCATGGAGAAATTTCTCCTAAAATGGCTCAGGCCATTGGAGAAAGCAAAGCTCATAAAATACTGATTCCAGTAAACAAGTGCAATCTTAAAGTTGCAGGAGTCATTGAAATGTCCCTTGGCGACTATATCGATAACGCTGTGGAAGAGGTCAAAACTCTTCTAAAGTAATACCGTTTATTCTAAAATCACACTTGTCCTCTATTTGGATATGATTAAAATATCTTTCTTCCATTGGAATCCATTCATTTATGAATCTTTGCAACAGAATACTTCCACTTCTTTCCCTGATTCTTTCAAGACAAGCTTCCTTGGGAGCTGTCATGAATACTTTTATGTCATAATATGGCATAAGCAAGGGGTGCAGGCTATACACCCCTTCAATTATATTCAAACGTTTGAAAGCAACTTCCCTCTTGTCCAAAAGTTTGCCCAAAGAACAGCTGTATGGCCTGTAGTGGAAAGGAAATCCCTTTGTTATATTCCTCAATACTTCTTCGTGAAACCTCTCATAATCTATATTTCCGCCAGCTTCCTCATATCTTTCTCTTGTTCTTTGCTCGGGTCTGAGGAAGAAGTCATCCATATGAAATATGTTGGCATCATATTTTTCTGCCAACATCCTGGCAAAGGTAGTCTTCCCGCTTCCGCTCGGTCCGTCAATTGCAACCAGAACTATTTCCTTTTTTTCAATCTGTTCCAGAATACTTTTTTCAAGCTTAATCATTTAATGTATTTTGCCTTCCTTAAAGTTATTAATATTGCAGGTATAAGGATTAACTGAATAATGATGCCGGGCAGTGCATTGATAAATGCATCTGCTAGGAATACCTTTAATCCATACTTTGCATTGGTTTATAAGATCATATTGACAACACCCATAACAATCCTGCCTGCAAGCATAGCGGTTATCAGGTCTATGTAGACTTTTATAATATAGTTAATCTTTAGTTTTGATGTTGCCTTGTACATAAGTCCTGCTACAAGTCCGTATGCGGCCAGCTCAAACGCCATGGAGATTGCAACTGGATACATGGGAGGCATTGTTGTTATGAGACTTGTCAGCAAAGGAGCTATAAAGCCGACAGGTAGCCCATAATAATATCCACAGATAAATCCACATAAAAGTACTGGAATATGCATGGGAAGTATTCTTGTACCCAGGTTGACCGACACAAAAAACGGTATGGATTTCAATATCTGCGGTAAAACAAATGCCAGAGCCAAAAACATGGCAGCAAGAACCAAATTGTACACATTTCTTCTTTTCATAAACCATTATCACCTCTAAAAAAAATAAAAAGATACCATGAAGTGGTTCTTTCCTTGGGAAAGTAAATACCTTCATGGTATCATTGCATACAATATTATAGCTTTTCAGAGACTAAAAATCAAGAGGATACTTTTCTGACCCAGAAGAAATATCAATAAGATTATAAACTGAGTTATAGTAGAAAGAAAAATATATAGGAACATCAGCCAATGTTTATTATCTTAACCAATGTTAACATAAAAGTTAAAACTCCCAGTCATATATATCAAAAACTAGCAGTTCTATATGAAAGCCTGCTACCTTTGTCAAAAACTACAGACTCAACTTCTGAATAATAACCTTTATACTCGTTTTTTATAATACTATTAAGTTCATTTATTGATGAAATATAAAAATCAGCTAGTTTTGCAGCTTTATCATAGTTCATGGAAGGATATTGTGTATAATATATTGTTGCTATAGGTAAGCCCTGTATAATTACTATGTTGTCATGCTCACACGATAAGAAAGCAACCTCATACGAATGCAAACCAATAACCTTTAACATGTCTACTATAACATGCTCTTTTACTATAAAACTTATTGGACTCCCAAAATATGTAGCAAATCTACTATTTAACGATTTTAATCTTTCTAATCGTTCTTCATCTTTATCACTGTAAAACAGTAGCCTCACAGTTTCATCCAAACTACACCACATACGGTCGCTTTCTAAAGGAAACGAATCTAAATCCACAAATATACCTTTTAATTCATTCAAGTTTATAAACATGGACAATATCAGATCCTTCGTCCTGCGGGGTATTCTTAGAATATGCTGAAGGTATTATTCGTGCTTTTTCAAGCATAATAATCAATTCTTCCAATTTCGAAAACTTATATGCACCTTTTCTCTTAATATATCTTTTGGGCCATGATATGTTTTCATTATCAAGAGCGCTTTGTGGTATGAATACCAAGCGGTTCTGTTTTAAAGCTCCACTAGTTTCACCTGCTTCAACAATGACAGTCGCAAGAGAAATGCCGCTCATTATGGCATTCCTCATAGGGAAATGCCATCTTTGTACTGGAGCAGATGGCGGAAACTGAGAAACAACTAAACCAGCTTCACCTATCCGTCTTTGCAAGTCAGCATTTTCTTTTGGGTAAACTTTTGTTAATGGCGTTCCAATAACACTTATGGTCAAATAGTTATAATCCAGCGATGCAGTATGGGCAGCTGTATCTATACCTCTCGCAAGACCTGATGCAACGACAATTCCAGCTCTGCCAAGGTATCTCGATAATCTATACGCTTTTTCAATCCCTTCTTTCGATGCAGTTCTGCTTCCTACAACAGATACTATGTTTTCCTTCAGCAAACTTAAATTTCCTCGCAGAAAAAGATAAGGTGGAGCTTCTTCGGTCTGCTCTAGTAATTTAGGATACTATTTCATACCTTTTCTTATTTTATAATCATTCTTGTTTAGTTTTTCAAAACTTCTAGCAACCAAGCTGTAGGACTTTAATAAATGGTGCTCATCCAGTCCAAGTAACTGCGAAATGTCTTTTGATATATAATTTATATCTAGCCTAACATCCACCTTAGAAGACAAGTCTTTGAAAAGTGGCTCAGTCTTTTTATCTGAATAATTAAACATGCTTTGCAGAGTGTAATAATTTAATACTTCTTGCATATAAGGAGATTGCAAACTAATTGCCTCATACTTCCCATTATTTATATCGGCTGCTATGTTCTTAACACTTTTAAGACGCTCATCGAGATCTTCCTTTAAAAACAAGGCACCTGCCGATGTTTTTTTGACAGGTTTAAGTTGACCAGAATGTACAAGCTGGTTAAGTCTTTGGCTCGAGATTCCCAAGTATTCAGCCGCTTCCTTGCTAAACAATAATCTGTCAACAAGCTTCTCGATAAGTTCCCTATCCATAATACCCGCCTTATACGCAGAATTCTACCATAACTCTTTAAACTTTTCAATAGTTGTTTGTTTCACTTACAGGAAAAACTCACCCAAAAGCTTTACTTAACCGCAGATACCCTCTGACAAATAAATAACCAAAAAAGGGCGCGTTACGCCAATGTCATTAACTTAAGAGATCGCAATACATGTTTTGTTGCGATCTCTTAGTTTATTTCAAATCTTAAATTAACTGGCACGGTATTTTATTGATCCTTCTAATACACTTTATCTTTGTCTTGT
>JAAYLF010000049.1 GCA_012522035.1 Clostridiaceae bacterium | reverse complement strand
CATTCAAACCTTCAGAAATCAATATATATATCAGATCCCTTATGCAATTACTACTTATGTCTATTGTCAAATATTCATACTGATCTTTTGAAAATACCGAGTTGAAAAAGAAATTGGTAAAGGCATTATCGTAAGGAAAAAGTGTAAAAAAGTTGTTCTTTATATAGCTCGTTTTTGCCAGAATGTTTACCACAACACCAGTTGTAAAAAGAGAGTGTTCCACATTCGGAGGGACCACCATTAATTCATTTTCAAAGATTATGTGCTCCTTGCCTGCCACGGTGTTTACCGCTTTGCCTTCATATACGAAAAGCATTTCATAAAAGGTGTGTCTGTGTTTGAAAGGTATGTCATATCTGCCGTGTCTGTTTATGTATATATCATCTTCAAAGAAATCATAAATGATTGTGGGTCTTGGCATGTCGTCCGTAATACCCGGGAGCGAAAGAAGAAGATCATAGCACCTCTTTTTGTCAAAGGTTCTCATGTAGTCCGGGTCATTCTTTTGCTCCAGGTACTCTTTGCATATATGTTCCTGTTCGGTCCAGGGCAGTAAGATTTTATCCAAATCATTTTTTAGCATGTCAATCACATTCTTTTTTAAATATGATACAACAATGTAATCCAACATGCAAGTTACTCATCTATTGCACCATACAGGTGTATTGTTTCTGTCGTAGGTAATTTCCTGCAGGTTGTGATTATCCACGTTGATCCAGGTAAAGTAGCTGCTATTGTTTTTGCCAAGATGGGCAAAATCAACAAGTGTCACTTCCTTTCCGATGGTGGAAAGCGTTTTAATATATACAAAGCCTTTGTCTGTATTTATTTTTGCGTTCTTTAGATTTCCGTAATCGAGTTTTATGGTATTTCTTATATCATCGTTTTCTTCCACGCCAAGAAGCAATGGACCATAATATATTGATGATCTGTTCCTCATTGTCGAGTTTTTCTCTGCAACCCAAAAATGTAGTGACATGTCAAGTTCAATCTCTATACTGTCACCTTTTTTCCACTTTCTTGTTATAGCATGGTAGGTGCCTGCATTTACATTCTCCAAAGGTTTGCCATTAAGCTTTATTTTCGAATGTTCAGACCAAACCGGGATTCTTAAGTGGAGAGAGAATTCCTCATCTTGTTCAGGCTCAACAATGATTTTTATATAGCCATCCTTTGGATAAACGGTCTGTTGATTTAATTTAATTCTGTTGCCGTAATTTGTAAAGGTTTCAAGCTTGCTCTCTCCGTAATAGTTGAGATAAAGTCCTGTTGCATCTGTCAGGATCGCCCATTCGGTTATTGATGCCAATCCTTTTGTACCGCTTGCCTGGCAGCAGGACATGTCTCTGGCACCAGCATACGAGTGGCCTTCAAGGGTTATTGTGGCAAGGTCGCGTTGTCCATTGGAGTAATTGGCATAGGAAAAGACCCTGTTGTCTTTATAAAGGCTTCCCAATATGGCATTGAAAAAGGACATTTCAAGTTCATCTGCCACATATGAGTTTTTTGATACTTTAAGGTACTCTGTGGAGAATACAGCCCATGCAACAGTATTGCATGTTTCACTCATGTCACCATATGGGTTTGCATTGGCGCCTTCACCGGTACCAAAACTGCCTATATTATGTCTGTCATAACCAGCCATACCCCACCAAAGAGAATCCAGTGCCTTGAGATAAGTCTCGTCACCCGTTGCCTTGTATAGAGGACCGAGGGTGCTGAGAGTATAAAGGCTTTCCCATCTTGTCTGGTTGGACCTGCCAAAGACAACCCCTTCCAAAGCGGAATTCAGCCAATCCGCACTTAGTATTCTTTTTGTATAGAAATCCAGGTATTCGTTTTTCCACTCGGTGTTTACTATGTATTCCGCTGCCTTAAGATATTTGTTCTTGCCTGTCACGTCATACATGAGAGCAAACATATGACTGATTGCAAAATTGCATTCTCCCCATTTCTGGGATGCAAAGGACTGCTTGTTGGTTATGAAGTGGTCTATTATGCAGTCCAATGCTTTTTCAGCAATTTCAAGAGCATCTTCATTACCGGTAACCTGATACCACCTGTAGAGGCCATGGATGCAGTGGTAATGTCCCCAGGTGTCCCATTTGCCCCAGGGTCCTTCAGTTGCGCTTCGCGAGTCATTGTTGAATTTTGCTTCTTCAGGCCAGGGACCAAGATATCCATCCTCTCTCTGAGCCTGCTTGAAGTATTCAACAAACCTGTTTCCAACTTCATATATTCTTCTGTCTTTGGAGGTTAGATACATTTGTGCAATGCCTGAAAGTATTTTTCCAGGGAACTCTCCATGCCACATTGCCTTTCTAATATCAGGATTGGATGGATTCAGGAAACCATCAAACAGACCCGGGTTGTCTTCCAGAACCCTAGTTACCCATGCTTCGGTATGAGCTTCGAATATCTCACCCACCTGTCCTGAAATATTCATGTTAACCAGATAGTTTGCAAGGCTTCCCTCCCTGCTTTTATCGATTGCTGTTGTCTTTAAATATTGAGGCATTTTCTCAAGCTCCTTATCGTTATTCTTAACACAGCCCGTGTTGACACAGAAGGCTATCAATATTGGGAATACCCAAAGCTTATACTTTTTCATGTTGTCTCCTCTTTGCAAAGATTATTATGGCAAGCAAAACCAGAAT
>JAAYLF010000387.1 GCA_012522035.1 Clostridiaceae bacterium | reverse complement strand
GATCAGACTGGGGCAAAGACAATACATCCGTTGACCTGTCCATGCCCCTGTACTCTTTATTTATATCCTGAATCACATCGTTGTCTGCAAAAATTATGCAGACCTCAAAATCCGATCCATCCAGAAGATAGTCCGCCCTGTTCATTACATCATTACAAATCGCAATGTACCTTTTGCATGATTCTTCATCCAAACCAGCATACTTCCCCATAAATTCAAAATCCACATTCACCATTACTCGCCTCTTTTACTCTTCCCTTTTCCATTTTCATATACTTCATATGCCCTGATTATCCTCTGTACCAGTTCATGTCTTACCACGTCTTTTTCAGTAAGATTTACAAACTCAATACCCTCTATACCTTGCAATATCCTGTGGGCACTCTTCAAACCGGACTTTTTGTCCTTTGGAAGATCTATTTGGGTAATGTCTCCCGTAACCACCGCTTTTGAACCGTAGCCAATTCTGGTTAGAAACATTTTAAGCTGCTCCTGGGTAGTATTCTGGGCCTCGTCAAGGATGATAAAGGAGTCATCAAGGGTACGTCCCCTCATGTATGCCAGAGGCGCCACCTCAATTGCACCCTTTTCAAAATTCTTGGAGTAGCTCTCCATGCCCATTATGTCATAAAGAGCATCATAAAGAGGCCTGAGATAAGGATCCACCTTGTTCTGCAGATCTCCAGGTAGAAAGCCCAGCTTTTCCCCCGCTTCCACCGCAGGTCTTGTCAGTATAATCCGGGAAACCTCATGATTCTTGAAGGCCTTGACAGCCATGGCAACTGCCAGATATGTCTTTCCTGTACCCGCAGGTCCTATGCCAAAGGTAACCGTATTGTTTTCAATGGCTTGTACATATTTTTTCTGGCCGTTGGTCTTTGCTTTGAGTTGTTTTCCTCTTGCGGTAATTATTATTGCATCCTGGGTATACTGTTTTACCTGGGCAATACCGCCTTCCTGAGCCAGGTCGCATAAATATGCTGTCATCTGCTTTGTTATGAGTTCTCCTTCCGAAGACAGCTCAAGCATCCTCCTTAGAACGCTTTCAGCCTTCAGAGTCCTGTCCTCGTCCTCTCCAGATATGCTGATCTCGTCATTGCGGAGTGAGATCCTTACTGAAAAAGCATCTTCGATAACAAGAACGTTTTCATCCCTGTTACCGAAAATTCCAGAAATATCGTCCCCATGAGTGGGAGTTATTGTTTTTTCAATCACCTACTGCCACCTCTACACCAATGTTCTCTTCACATTCACACGCCATATACAGAAACACACCCTCCTCAGTTTTTCTAATTTCAAAAAATGTATCTAAAATAACGGCATCTTTTGGTATCATGTTGTCTATAAGTTCCATGGCTTTGAGTCTGGCTGCAGCCAGCGACTCCTCACTGCCCAGTATTACTGTTTCCTTTCTAGTTTCCATTATCTTGGTCTTAACTATTCCTATGGGTATCTCTTTTCCGTTGGGCAGAGTGAGATATTTCTCAAAGGTCACACTGCTGTAGCTCTCATAAGGGACTTTTTTACCCTTTAGGCTTATGTTTATCCCAAAGAAATTTATTATCATCAACGACTTTTCCTTACCTGTTGTCACAATCTTTTCTTGCTGTGCTTCAATGGGTATTTCAACGGAATGCCAGACTATACCCTTTACTATTCCTCTTGCATGAACGGGCCTTTTGTGCTCCTTGCCTTCCTCGTCCATCTGTACAACATAACCTGCAATCAGTTTCTGTCCTTTTGTGACGGTGGTGTCTATTGTAACGAGAGCGGTACCCTGTTCCGGAACAATTTTGCTTACAACCGCATCCTTCGTTGCCACCACATCACACTGAACCTCCTCCGGAACCTCACCCTGGTCAACATACTCCTGCCTTTTAGCCAGTGTGATTTCAAGCACGACTCCTCTTTTCCTCACCCCCACCCAGGCAATCCCCGGCTGGTTGTCCATAAGCGTGTCTGCCAGCTCGTTGTTGTCTATATTATGCATTAACAAACCTGGTCTTATTCCCATGCTGGAAAGGACAAGCCTGGTACGCATTTCCTCAACGGGGGTGGCACCCACAATCCTTATATTCCAAAGCATGGAGCAAAGCAGCATTGTCAGCATAATGCCGACAGCAAAGGAAGCTGCCAGGACCTTTCTTTTTCTATACCTGTAAAGCCTGACAATCAGACCTTTTTTCTCAAGTATCCTGACTCGGCACCTTGCCTTGAAAGCCACGGGTCTTATCCTTTTCTTGAAATCGATTGAACTGACACACATTACCATGGTGTCCTTGTCAACCCTTTTGATACCCCACAGCTTTATATTCCTTCTGGCACATATATTTACAAATCTCTCAGGCTTCACACCTGACACTGATATAATAACATAAGATAGAATATTATACCACATAATCTTTCCTCTTAAACGTATGATATGCTTGCTATTCTTCCTTCTATTCTAAGACATTCCGCATTGATTTCCTTGATATAAAGATCCGCACCTTGAATCAACACATTCCCAAGCTTTGTATTTATCAATACACTGCTGTTGTCGCATTCCTTCAGACCTTTGTGATTTACGACCCAGGCAGTGGTTTTTCCAACCCAGCGGATTAATGGAGTATCCGTAACAACATCCGAAGGAAAACCAAAAATCTCACTCTTCACAAAAAGCTACCTCCCCACGGACAAATTCATAAGTTCATCAGGTGTTCCAAAGGTGTATCCCTGCTGCTTTAAATCCTTTATTACCCTGTCAAGAGCATCGGCATTGTCTTTTGACACGGCATGAAGAAGCAAAACCGCACCGTTATGCACATGATCCATAATCATCTTGTAGGCGTAGTCCGCACCTTTTTGCTTGTCAACCAGCCAATCCTGATATGCAAAACTCCACAGTATGCAGGTATGGTTCAAGTTCTTCGCTACTTTAAGGGTCTTTTCATCATATTCCCCCCTTGGCGGTCTCAACATCCTCATATGCTTTCCATATTTCTCATAAAACACCCGGTCCAGCTCCAGTATTTCCTGCTCGATTATTGTGGCAGACTTGGTAGGCAAAGAGTAATGGTTTACCGTATGATTGCCCACCTCATGTCCTTCCTCCACCATCCTGCGGATGAGTTCCGGGTTTTTATCCAGGTATGGTCCTGTAACAAAGAATACCGCCTTTACATCATTGTCCCTAAGAACATTCAGTATTTTCTCGGTGTACCCTTGTTCGTATCCTTCGTCAAATGTAAGGTATATCTTCTTTTCCGATGTGTCGCCTATGTATTTCCCCCCATATTTATACAGCATCTCAACTTCCTTTGTGCCGACTTCCGGCGGCCTGCCGTCCTTGTTGCGTTTGAGCCCCCATCTGAATATCATGTTCCCGTTGACCATGATGCTGTTGCCAGTCTCTATTTCATTTACGTACACTGCATATTCTTTCTTTGTCCTGTTGAAATGCAGTATCAAAGGAAAGGAAAGAATGGTTAGAAGCAGTATGACAGGTCCAATTATTCTCAATTTATGCACAAAAAAACCTCCCTTTTGCATACATGTCTCTGTAAAGATATGCAAAAAGGAGGCAAATTATTCTATGTCCCACATTCTATTCTTCCACTGGCGTCAGCTTGCTTGTGTACCTTTCAACTTTTTCAAAGTCATAGGCATCCAGTATGAGGTTGTCTCTAGGAGTTATTGTAACTGCTCCGAATTTCCCGATATGATCTACCAGTGCTCTTGTGGTAGAGAGTATGCCAAGAAGGTTGTTCTGGTCCCCGATGGCTGCTATGCGGATGGGTTGACCGTAAACCTGACCGTCTATGACAAGGGATGTGGCAACCACCCTTACCTCGCTCATAGCCCCGATTCTTACACCATTTATGGCTATGGCTTGAGCAGTGGAGGCCTTAAGCTCATTTATGAGCATGAGCAGTGCTGCCGCAATATTTTCCAATGTAGAAGGATCCGTAAGTTCTATAATAATTTCTATTCCTGACCCTTTTACCTTTGTAAGCCCGGCAAAAAGCTTGACATTCTTAAGCTCTTTTTCCAGGTGCTCAATCTGCTGCTGGTAGCTTCCGTGCTCGAACAGGTCAACCTTTTTTTGCAATTCCGCTTTTTCCTGAGTCAGTTTGTCCACTTCCTCCTGCAGCTTTATAAGCTCCTTCTGGTATTCATACAAGGAGTTGTAGGACCTTTCCTCATTCGCCTTGATTTCCCTTATGTTCTTGTACTGCATTGCAATCAGGATTCCAAGTACGAAGCACACAAAAGTAATGGCAGATGTTCTTACCACTTTTGCCCTTCTTATTCTCTTGTTTATTTTTTTGTCTTCCTGCATAATTTTCTCACTCATTTTAATCCCTCTTTTTTACTCTGTTTCGGTCAGGAACTTTAATTTCTTGTAATAATCATCGTTATACTTCCGAATAAATATTTCGTCATACCGCTTTACATCAATTCTGTAATTGTCAGACACAATCCTTTTGTATATAAAGCTTTCCTTTACCCTTCTTTCTAGCACCGCCGGATCCCCTATGGCCTTGATTACAAACGGAGCAAACACTCCTTCGTCATTAACTCTTATGGAGGGGCCAATACACAAAAACTCCGTACATATAACCACTCTTTTGCCGTTGACTTCTATTGCCTGAGCTCCTGCGGCCCTCAGCTCATTCACCAGTTCGTACAGGAAGGAGTCGTGCACTATCATGTCGAATTCACCATCGTCCATCCTTATCTCTATGCCTGGACCCTTCACATTTGTAAGACCGGCATACAGCCTGAATTCCTGGATGCTGTCGTTCAGATACTTCAACCTGTTGTAAAATACAGGCTCATTCTGCTCCAAGTTTTTAAGATAAATGGTGTATCTGTCCCTCAAGGTGGTAATGTCGCTTGTAAGGGTTTGGATCTCTTCGTTCAGCTCATTTATTTTTTCCAGGTATTCATTGAGCTCTTTCTGCTTTTCAGCTTCTTCCTGCTGCCTGCTTTCATAGACAGCTCTTGTCTGCATGGAAAGAACTGCTCCAAGCAGCAGCATGCATACCATGACTATTATTTTTTCCTTAACAGTTAATTTTTGCTTAAAAAAAGAGAACATACAAAGCAACCCCTTCTACAAAGCAATTATACCACAAGGAGATGCAAACGGAAAGAAGCAGTTTGATTTTTTATGTGAAACCATACCTTATCTATAAAAACGATTTGTATGATATAAGACCCATGACATGCAATCGCAAATTGAATACAAAAGTATTTAAAAAGGAAGTCCTTGATACCCGGGCAAATGGTAAACCTTATTCGGCAGCAAAACCGAAGACGAGATTAACTTTTTGCTCGATGAATCAACCATGCAGGGGGAAATGAAAGAAATCTCTGATCCATCATTTTACAAGGTTGTCGTATACGCCACAAACAAGGTATCATACCATGAAGATCCCGGAGTGCATTATTGTTAGCAGACGTCCTTTCCCGCAAATACCGCACAAAAGTTGAAATATTCTACTGCAATCAAGGCCAGGAAACATATGCACATGTACACAACGCCTTCATATTTGATTTTTATCAGCTGTTAGTATATAATTTCTTTTTGAGAGTATAACAGCTGAGGAGGATAAGAATGGAAACAAAGAGTGGTTATGTATCTATAAGCACTGAAAATATATTCCCAATTATTAAAAAATGGCTCTATTCAGAAAAGGACATTTTCATCAGGGAAATCGTATCAAACGCATGCGACGCCATAAGCAAGATGAAAAAACTGGTTTCCATAGGCGAAGCGGATTTGCCTGATGAGGAAATGAACTGGAAAATAGAAGTCCTGCTGGACAAGAAAAAGAAAACCATTACGGTTTATGACAACGGCATCGGCATGACAGAAGAAGAAGTTCTGAAGTATATAAACCAGATTGCTTTTTCCGGCGTGAAAGATTTTGTTGAGAAATATGAAGGAAAAACCGACGAGTCACAAATCATTGGCCATTTCGGTCTTGGTTTCTACTCTTCCTTCATGGTGTCCAAAAAGGTGGAAATAGACACCCTGTCCTGGGTGGAAGGAGCAGAACCCATTCACTGGGAAAGCAATACAGGCATGGACTATTCCATAAGCCCTTCGAAAAAAATCGACAGGCGCGGAACATATGTTACAATGCACATAGCAGACGACAGCAAGGAGTTTCTCGATAAATACAAACTAAGAGAGACACTGAGAAAATACTTTTCTTTCCTGCCTGTTGACGTGTATTTCATAGATGTCAATGAAAAGAAGGACAAAAAGGAAGAAACAGAAGAAGACAAGCCAAAGCCAATTAATGATCCGAATCCTCTTTGGTTGAAGAATCCAAACGACTGCACCGACGAGGAATACAAGGAGTTCTACAAAAAGGTATTTATGGACTTCAACGATCCTCTGTTTTGGATTCACCTCAACATGGATTATCCGTACAACCTAAAAGGCATACTCTACTTCCCAAAACTAAAGCTGCCCTATGACAGCCTTGAGGGAACCATCAAGATTTTCTACAATCAGGTTTTTGTTGCGGATAATATTAAAGAGTTGATTCCTGAGTTCCTCATGCTGCTCAAGGGAGTAATCGATTGCCCTGATCTGCCTCTTAATGTATCAAGAAGCTTTTTGCAGGACGATGACTGCGTAAAAACCATAAACTCCCACATTACAAAAAAGGTGGCGGACAAAATAAACGGCTTGTTCAAGACCGAAAGGGAGTCCTACGAAAAATATTGGGAAGACATCAACCCGTTTATAAAATTTGGTTGTCTTAAGGATGAGAAATTCCATGACAGGGTCAAAAAGTCCATAATCTACAAGACTTGTGACAACACATATCTAACTGAAGAGGAATACCTCGACAGCGTAAAAGACAAGGACGATAAAACATTCTACTATGTGGACAACGCTGCCCAGCAGTCCCAGTATGTAAAAATGTTCAGCGACAGCGGAACCAAAGTCTTTGTCATGGACGGACCGGTGGACGTTCCATTCATGCAGATGATTGAGGTAAAAAGCAAGAACAAGGTAAGATTTGTAAGGGTTGACTCGGATGTGGCAAACGCCTTGAAAACCGACACCGACAAGTCAAGGGAGGAACTCGACAGCATTGGCACATCACTGGAGGAACTCTTTAAAAAAGTAGCCAATAACGAGAAGTTGAAGATAAAGGTTGAGAATCTTAAGAGCAGCATACCTGCCATTCTAACTCTTTCCGAAGAAGGAAGGCGCATGCAGGAAATGATGAAAATGTATGGAGCTCTGTCCATGCCAATGGATGAAGATGTGACTCTTGTCCTTAATGCAGGAAATCCTGTTATCGAGCATCTTTGTGCTATCAAGGATGACGAATCAAAGAAGGAAGAACTGGATCTTCTCTGCGGACAGATTTACGACCTTGCACTGCTTGCGCATAAACCTCTCGAAGCGGAAGACATGACAAGATTTATTGAAAGAACAAGCAAAATCCTTGCAATGATATCAAAAAAAGAGGCCTGAGGCCCAATGTCATTAACTTAAGAGATCGCAATACATGTTTTGTTGCGATCTCTTAGTTTATTTCAAATCTTAAATTAACTGGCACGGTATTTTATTGATCCTTCTAATACACTTTATCTTTGTCTTGTT
>JAAYLF010000386.1 GCA_012522035.1 Clostridiaceae bacterium | reverse complement strand
TTAAATATTTCTTGCAATATGTTCATGTTGTTATTATAAGACAAACAGTAAAAAAAGAAACACCATAGTTCCCCTCAAGATTGAGGGGCTAGGGGAGCTGATGTGTCGGAGACACTTTTTTTATTAAAGTATTGGAGATAAAATGAAAGCAAAAAACCTAAGTAAAAGAGTAGCAGGCAATTGGATAAGATAGTAGCCAAGAGATGTTGTACGTAGAAGAAGTATAAATCCTATGAAGATATACATACTGTACTTCTCTATGTTATACAGTACATTATTGTATTTGTATGGCACAAAATTTGTTATGAAATAATAGCCGTCCAGTCCAGGAAGTGGCAAAAGATAGAACATTGCCAGTGATAATGCTACAAAACACCCGATAAACAGTATCTGCAAGACTATGTTTATAACCATGCTGGCAGGCACGAAAAAAGATATCAGTGAATATATAAAGAAAAGAATAAAGCCGCTGATAATGCAGGAGACGGGTCCTGATAAATAGAATATGGCTACGTCTCTTTTTATTTTTTTGAAGTATCTCGTTCTTACCTGTACAGGTTTTGACCATCCTATGCCAAACAGAACTATGAAAATAAAACCTATGAGGTCAATATGAGCAGCTGGATTCATTGTAAGGCGTCCTGTGTTTTTTGGAGTTGGATCGCCTAGTTTTGTTGCAATAAAGGATTGGAAAAATCCTTTGAATGAGAAAATAAAAATGATGCCAGGGATACTGAGCAGCATGTTTCTGAATTCGCCTATCAAGTAACTCATGGTTGTCTCCTTTTTTATTCAATGTGATATGTTTTTCCTTGAAATGATATCACATAAATATTGGTAAATCAAATATTTTTTAATTTACAAACCCCTGTCTTTTATATATAATACCTTTTGTGAAACGTAGAAAGAGGTGTGAGATTATTATTGGAACCTGTTAAAATACGTTTGGATAATTTTGAGGGTCCTTATGATTTACTGTTATCCTTACTCGAAAAAAACAAGCTTGAAATAACTGAAATATCTATTACCAAGATAGCAGATCAATATATTGAATACATAAGCTGCGCAGGCGGTTTTGACCTTGATATTGCCAGCGAGTTTCTTGTAATGGGTGCAACACTTATCCATATGAAATCTAAGAAACTATTGCCAAAGCCCGAGGAGGAAGAAGAAGAACTTACTGCCGAGGAGCTTGCAAGGCGTCTTTCCCTGTACAAGAGCATTAAGCGGGCTTCTTTTGTTCTGGAAAAAGAAATGGAGTTTTGGTCCCAGTGTTTTTACAAGGAGCCTGAAAAGCTTGATTTCCCAATAAGGGAAGAAATCTTGGATTTGAATATATTTGAGATATCAAACTGCATGACAATTCTGCAGCAGCGTTTGAAAGACAGAAGACAGGACACCAGCAAGAAGATGGAACAAATCCTGGAAAGAGAAAAGGTTAGTCTTAAGGACATGATGGTAAGAGTAGTCAATGTAATTACAAAGAAGACAAAGGCCAGGTTTTCAGAATTGTTTTCGTTGAAAAGGCAGAGCAAAACAGAGGTTGTTACAGGTTTTCTTGCCATATTGGAACTTGATAAGGGGAAAAAGATAAAACTCAAGCAGGAAAAATTGTTTGATGAGATAGATATTTATTTAAATAATAACGGGAACGACATAAATTTGGAAGAGTTTCTTAATGCATATAATGACAATGACATGTAAAGGATGGTAGTGGATGAAAAACTACGAAGCAATAATTGAAGCATTGCTTTTTGCGTCAGGTCACAAGGTGGAAGCGAGTGAAATGGCGTCAATTCTGGGTTTGGATAAAAAAGAGTTGGATGAAATAATGGACAGGCTTATAAAAAAATATGATGAAAACAATGGCGGTTTGATGATAAGAAAGATCAAAGACGGCTATCAAATGTGTTCAAGGCCTGAGTATCATGATGATATCAAGGAATATTTTGAACAACCACAAAAACAAGGTCTTACC
>JAAYLF010000385.1 GCA_012522035.1 Clostridiaceae bacterium | reverse complement strand
GATTTAGGGAGGATTATGTAATGAAGGTCATATTGTTACAGGATATAAAGTCTTTAGGTAAAAAGGATCAGATAGTGAATGTAAGTGACGGGTATGCAAACAATTACCTTATTCCAAGAAAGCTTGCACTACCTGCTACGGATGCTAATTTGAAAACCTTGGAAAACAAGAAAAGGGCAGCGGATGCAAAGGCTGCAAAAGAATTGGAGGAAGCAAAACAGCTTGCAAAGAAAATTGAGGGCAAGCAGTTTGTGATAAAAGCAAAAACAGGTGATAGTGGAAAACTATTTGGCGCTATCTCCAACAAGGATGTTGCAGATGCAATAAAGGAAGCAACGGGAGTGGAAATTGACAGAAAGAAAATTGTCATGAATGAACCTATAAAGCAGTTGGGAACCTTTGAGTTGGAAGTAAAGGTGCATCTAGGGGTTTCTGCAAGGTTTAATGTAAGCATACAAGAAGAATAGGTGAGTGCGAATGGATGCCAGTAGCGCAGTTGGAACCAACAGGATTCCGCCACATAATCTGGATGCAGAAAGGTCGGTTATTGGAGCAATACTCCTGACATCGGATGTATTGATGGATGTTGTTGATATTGTAAAACCTGACGACTTTTACAGCCGTAACCATGCATCCATATATGAGACGATTATTGAACTGTTCAATCAGAACCTGCCAGTGGATGTGGTTACGGTAACCGAAAGACTTACTACAAAGGGAATACTGGAGATCGTTGGTGGAATTCCATATATCGCTTCTTTGGCAGACGATGTGCCTTTGTCTTCAAATGCAAAGCAGTACGCAACAATTGTTGCAGAAAAATCAATTCAAAGAAAACTTATTAAAGCGGCGTATGAAATATCGAAAACTGCTTATGAACCTGAAGGTGATATTTCTCAGGCCCTTGAAATGGCGGAACAGCTTATATTCGGCATCTCTCAGAACAGAACCGGCAAATCCTATGTTCAGCTGAGGGATGTCCTTACCACTGTATATAACAAGCTGGAAGAGATATCCCAAATGAAAGGCATCCCGGGAATACCAACTGGTTATCATGACCTGGATAAAATGCTGTCAGGACTTCACGACTCGGACCTCATCCTTATAGCGGCACGTCCAGGTATGTGTAAAACCGCATTCATGCTGAATATTGCCCAATATGCAGCCATAAACAAAAAGGTGCCTGTTGCGGTGTTCAACCTGGAGATGTCAAATGAGCAGCTGGCTACAAGAATGCTGAGCAGTGTATCCCAGGTTGCAAGTGAAAAACTCAGAAGCGGACAGATTCAAGATGACGATTGGACAAGGCTTGCTGAAGCACTAGGACCAATGTCGGAAGCACCTATTTACTTTGATGATGCAACGGATGTAAGTGTTTCATCCATCCGGGCAAAGTGTAGAAAACTGAAGTTGGAAAAAGACATAAAGTTGGTTATAATAGACTACATACAGCTTATGTCTGGCAGCAAACGTACTGACAACAGGGTGCAGGAAGTATCCGATATTTCCAGGTCGCTAAAAATAATGGCAAAAGAGCTTAATGTACCGGTAATCGTTGGCTCCCAGCTGAGCAGGGATGTGGAGAAAAGAGGAGACAAAAGGCCCATGCTTAGTGACTTGAGAGAATCAGGAGCGATAGAGCAGGATGCCGATATTGTTATGTTTTTGTACAGGGATGATTACTACAACCCTGATACAGAGTATAAAAATGTGACGGAAGTTATTGTGGCAAAACACAGAAACGGTTCAACCGGAACTGTTAAACTGATGTTTGATCCTGAGCATATTACTTTCAAGAATATGGCATTTTCCAAGTAAGGTTGGAGATATATAAGTGGACATACATGATAGGTTTGAAGAAACAATAGCCAAACACAACATGATTGACAAAGGTGTGATAGCATGCGTATCGGGTGGAGCTGACTCAATATGCATGCTGTATCTTCTTTATGACTATTGCTCGAAACATGATGTGGATTTGGTATGTGCCCACTTCAATCACTGCATAAGAGGCGAGGAATCAGACTCCGACATGGAGTTTGTAAAAGATGTTTGCAAAAAACTTGGCATAAAGCTTTATTTTGAGTCGGGGGATGTGCCTTCTCTTGCCAAAAAGCTTAGCAAGGGTATAGAGGAAACAGCAAGGATTGCAAGGTATGAATTTTTTGAAAAGCTTGCAAAAGAAACAGGGTATAGAATTTGTGTTGCCCACAACAGGGATGACAGGATTGAGACTGTCATTCACAATATTTTTAGAGGTACATCCATTGATGGCTTGAAAGGCATCCCTTATACCAGGGGCAATATAATCAGGCCGATGCTTGATATTGGCCGTAAGGAAATTGAAGAATTCTTAAGTCAAAACAATATCGAGTTCAAAGTAGACAGTACAAATGCCGATGTGACATACATAAGAAACAGGATAAGGCATAAAATTATTCCTTTCCTGGAAAATGAATATGGCAGCATAAAAGAATCCATAATCCGACTTTCTGATTTAAGCATCGAGGACAGTGATTTTCTAAATTCTGTTGCAAGTGAGAAGGCTCTGGAATGCATTATTCCAGATTCATATGTAAAAATAGATATATCAAGGTATTCAAAGAATCATGTGGCAATAAGGGGAAGAATACTGAAGATTGCTTTAGGCATGCTTTTGGATGAGGAGGGCAAACGTCTGTTTGAAGCCGGAAAGGGTATTGAGATGTCGATTATAAAGCGGGTGGACGCGTTTGCTCTTTATGGTCACTCAGGCAAATCCGTGGATGTTTCAAAGGGTGTTGTTGCCAGGAAGGAATACGATACTTTGGTGTTTGTGTTTGACGAGTATAACCACCTTTCAAAATCCGACTGTTGTTTGACCTTTGAAATTGTTCCGTACAGTTCCTTTGACAAATCGCTTTTGAATGATTTGGGATGTGCATGTTTTGATTATGACAAATTGTTGGAGGAAGTCAATATAGAGGAGCTTAAGGTTAGGACAAGGAAGGAAGGCGATGTATTCACACCTTTTGGTTTCAGTGGGACAAAGAAATTGAAAAAGTTCCTGATTGATGAAAAAATACCTGTGTCGGAAAGAAACAGAATAATGCTTCTTGCACATGGAAAATGCATACTATGGATTCCGAATATAAGGAGAAGCAATATGGCACCTATTGATAAAAATACACAAAATGTTATAATATTCAGGTTGCACTACAAAAAATGGAGGAAGACTAATGAGCAATAAAATATATGAATACGATGTACCATTGGTTGATTACACAGATGGAATAGTGGCTACGGAAGAAGAAATAGCTGACATGTGTAGGAGGCTTGGAGAAAGAATAAGCAATGATTACAAAGGAGAACCATTGGTTTTGATATGTGTTCTTAAAGGCGGTTTTATGTTCATGTCCGACCTTGCCAAGAATATATCCATACCTGTTGAAATGGATTTTATTGCCGTTTCAAGTTATGGAGCATCAACAAAATCATCAGGAGTTGTCCGTCTAGTAAAAGACACCGATACACCTGTAACTGGCAAACATGTTCTTATCGTAGAGGATATAATAGATACAGGGCTGACTTTGTCATACCTGAAGAATCTGTTTTCAACCAGAAATCCATTAAGTGTCAAGGTATGTACAGCTTTTGACAAACCTGACAGAAGAAAAGTTGAGGTTGATGTGGAGTATAGCGGTATTGTAATACCTGATGAATATGTGGTAGGATACGGTCTTGATTACAATGGATTGTTTAGGAATCTGCCTGACTTGAGGATCCTCAAGAAGTCCGTGTATGTCAAGTAGAAAAAGTTGATAAAACCCAATTATTATGGTACGATTTTTAATAAACACTTTGGAGGTAGATTGTGAAGGCGTTTAAAAATATATCGGTATATATTATAATCGGAGCGCTGGTCATATTTCTGGTCATTATGTTCGAAAATATTATATCGGTAAATACCCTTAGCTACACGGAATTCATAAAACAGCTGGATGCGGACAATGTGGCTGAAGTCAAGCTGGAGAAAAACACTGCAACCGTAAAGTTGAAAGAGCCGGTAAAAGGAGCAAAAGAGTATAAGGTAACAATATATTCCCAGGAAGTATTTGAAGAGTTGATGATAGAGGCAAGCAGAAAGTCTGAGGACTTCAAATATTCAACCACTGTCCGGGAGATTCCTTTCTGGGTGACTTTGTTGCCATACATCCTTATGGTTGGGCTTTTCGTGGTCTTCTTGTTTATCTTTATGAATCAAGGAAATTCCGGCGCAAACAGAGTCATGAACTTTGGAAAAAGCCGTGCCAGAATATATACAACAAGCAACATAACCTTTGCGGATGTTGCTGGTGCTGAGGAAGAGAAAGAAGAGCTTATGGAACTTGTATCGTTCCTGAGGGATCCCAAAAGATATTCCTCTTTGGGTGCCAGAATTCCAAAAGGTGTTTTGATGGTAGGACCTCCAGGTACAGGAAAGACTTATCTTGCGAAAGCTGTTGCAGGAGAAGCAGGTGTTCCATTTTTCTCAATCAGTGGTTCTGATTTTGTAGAAATGTACGTGGGTGTGGGAGCATCCAGAGTAAGAGATTTGTTTGAACAGGCAAAGAAGAACACTCCCTGCATAATCTTTATCGATGAGATTGATGCGGTGGGACGTCATAGAGGAGCCGGACTTGGTGGCGGTCATGACGAAAGAGAACAGACATTGAACCAGCTGCTTGTTGAAATGGACGGATTTGGTATTAATGAAGGTATAATCATCATGGCTGCAACAAACAGACCGGACATACTGGATCCTGCACTAACGCGTCCAGGACGCTTTGACAGGAAGATAACCGTTGGCTATCCTGATATAAAGGCTCGTGAACTTATGCTCAAGGTGCATGCAAAGAACAAGTCCCTTAGCAGCGATGTGGACCTTTCCGAAGTAGCAAAGAATACATCAGGATTTACAGCGGCTGACTTGGAAAACCTTATGAATGAGGCGGCGCTTTTGGCTGCAAGAAACAGAAGAGATGAGATAACCAATGAGGACATCAAGGAAGCTACTTTCAGAGTTATCGTAGGTCCGGAGAAGAGGAGCAGGGTAATGACCGACAAGGACAAGAAACTGACTGCGCTTCATGAGGCTGGACATGCAATAGCGGTAAAACTTATTTCAAGTACTGAAAAGGTAGACAGAATATCGATAATCCCTGCAGGACTGGCAGGAGGATATACAGCCTCCAGACCTGATGAGGACAGGGCGTATACTACGAAGTCTCAACTTCTGGAGGAAATTGTTATTGCGCTGAGTGGAAAGGCTGCTGAAGAACTTGTGTTGAACGAGGTAAGCACCGGAGCATCTTCAGACCTTAAAAGGGCAAACAAGATTGCTCACAACATGGTGGCCAAGTATGGTATGAGTGAAAACCTTGGCAATGTGATTGTGGACACTGGCAGCAATGAGGTATTCATAGGAAAAGATTATGCCCATACCAGAAATTATTCAGAAGAAACTGCTGCACTAATAGACAAGGAAGTCAAGAAAGTAATCGACTCCTGCTATGAGAAAGCAAAGCAAATATTGACAGAGAATATTGATAAACTTAACAAGGTTGCCGACATCCTGCTCGTGAAAGAGAAAATCGAAGGGGATGAATTTGACAGGATCATGGCCGAATAAGAGATGCAGCATTACACATACCTAAACCTGATATCATATAATGATATTGGAGGTGTAGTGTCATGCTGTTTTTTCTTTACTCGGTAATCATCATGATGACTGTAATGCACTTGATGATTTTTTTCAGTATTTGGTTTTATCGTCAGGAAGAATGTGATTCGGGGTAGTAAGATGAATGTCGAAACCATTCAAGGAACAATTGTATCCATAGTGTTTGAAAATGATAATGGCTTTAAAATATGTGACCTTGATACAGGAGATTGTCTCATTACAATTAAAGGAAGTTTGCCTTCCGTGCAAGTTGGTGAGACAATTTCTGCTGTGGGCAGATTTGAGGTTCACAAACGCTATGGTGAGCAATTTGTTGTGGAGAGCTACACCAAGGAACTGCCAACAGGATATGATGAAATAATAAGTTTTTTGTCATCAGGACTGATTCCGGGAGTTGGGATAAAGACAGCTACATATATAGTGGACGAGTTTGGTGACAAATCCATAGATATTATCATAAACGATCCACTTCAATTGACTTGCATCAAAGGTATAAATGAGGAAAAGGCTTACAAAATCAGTGAAGCCTGCATTATTCACAAGGACATGTCCAATTTTGTAGGTTTTTTGACCAAGCATGGTATTAATGCAAAGTATGCGGTTAAATTGTACAAGAAATATGGAAACATGGCCATTGATTTGATAAAAAGCAATCCATACAGACTGCTTGAGGATATACCCAGAATAAGATTTGAGAAAGTTGACGCATTGGCTCTGCAGCTGGATTATCCTGAAAACTCATATGGAAGGGTCTGCGCATACATAATATATATTCTGAAAAGCAGTTACATAAGAGGGCATGTATACTTGCCTCAAATGGATATTGTATATAACGTGAGAACCATAAATGTATCGGAAGAGGATGTACTGCATTGTGTTGGCCTTCTGGAAGAGGAAGGTTCAATAGTCGTTATAGATGGGGAAGATGACAGGCATATTTATCTTCGGTACATGTACGAATGTCAGACCTTTGTGGCAAACAAGCTCAAGGCGCTTTCGTCCAGAATATATTATTTGAATGAGGATGAGGTTGAAAAAGGCATACATTCCTTTGAAATGCAGACAGGGTATACCCTTGCTTTATTGCAAAAAGAAGCCATAAGGACTGCGGCAAGCAATGGAGTTTCAATCATAACAGGCGGTCCTGGTACCGGTAAAACAACAATTATTAAAGGTATATTGAACCTTATGACATCTCTTGGTCAAGTGGTGTTTCTTTGTGCTCCTACGGGAAGGGCTGCCAAGAGGATGTCGGAGATGTGCAGTCATGAAGCAAAGACGATTCATCGACTCCTCGAAGTAAGCTCGGATATTGAAAATGACGATGACTATTTGGTTCTGTTTAAGAAGAATGAAAGCGAACCTCTTGAATGTGATGTGTTGATTGTGGACGAGTCATCCATGATAGACATAATCCTTATGTATCATCTGTTAAAAGCAGTAAAGGATGGCTGCAGGGTAGTTTTTGTTGGCGATAAGGACCAGCTTCCTTCTGTTGGTCCGGGCAAAGTTTTAAAGGACATGCTGGATTCGGGGCTGTTTGCCACAGTCACTCTGAATGAGATTTACAGGCAGGAGAGTGAAAGCCTGATTACAATAAACGCCCACAGGATTAACAATGGTCAGTATCCCAAGTTGAATGTGAGCGACAAGGATTTCTTTTTGATAAAAAGGGATACTCAGGAAAGATGTCTGGAAACGCTGGTTGATGTCTGCGTCAACAGACTGCCCCAGACTTATAATATTGATCCAAGGCGGGATATACAGGTTTTGATACCTACCAAAAGAGGAATGTGTGGTGTGTTAAATGTAAATACGGTTCTGCAGAGTTATCTAAACCCCCAGAGCAAACACAAAAAGGAGAGACAGGTTGGAGAAATAGTCTTCAGGGAGGGGGACAGGGTGATGCAGATAAGGAACAACTACAACATTGAATGGGAACGACAGAGCACTCTGGAGTATGGAAAAGGTGTGTTCAATGGCGAAATGGGTATTTTAACAAGCATTGATACAAAGAGCAAAGTTGCTTTTGTTGAGTTTGATGATGAACGATTAGTATGCTATGAGTTTGAGCAGATGAATGACCTGGAGCTGTGCTACGCCATAACTGTCCATAAGAGCCAGGGCAGCGAGTTTGATTACATCGTACTGCCTTTGTTCTACACCTCTCCTGTTTTGATGACCAGAAATCTTCTCTACACTGCTATAACCAGGGCAAAAAAGATGGTTGTCCTTATTGGCAATGAAGATTGTCTTGTACACATGATTAACAACAATACCGAAGAACTTAGGTATACGGGGCTGTTAAGAGAATGATGGATGTGTTGACTGCATTTATTGACCTTGTATTCCCTGCCAAATGTACTTTCTGCGAATCTATGGATGACGTGGACAACAGGACAAACATATGCACAAAATGCAATAAAAAGCTTCCGTACTACAGGGAAGAGTACAGATACTTAAAAGGCGGAGCATTGCCTGGGTGCAGGGGATTCAAAAAGTTTGAAAAGGTGTACTGTTTGTTTGAGTATACTGGGATTGTTAAAAAGACTTTTGTAAAGTACAAGTTTAGGGGAGATGTAAATGCATGCAAAGCATTTGCCGTCCTTATGCATGGAATGCTTGAGTTTGAGAATGCATACAAGGATCTGGATTTTATTACATCAGTACCTCTAAGCGGAAAGAAGCTTGCTCAAAGAGGATTCAACCAAAGCAGACTTCTTGCAAAAAGAATATCAAAGCTTTCAAACATTCCGTACGAAGAAGTGCTTGCAAGACCGGTCCAGGGTCAAACCCAGTCCAAGCTGACAGAGAAAGAAAGGCTTGGAATGAAAGACAGGTTTGTTGTGATTAATGAGCATAGGGTAATTGGCAAGAACATCCTTGTTGTTGATGATATACTTACAACTGGCAGCACCCTTGATGAAGTATCAAGCCTTCTTCTTGACAAAGGAGCAAACAAATTAACTGCGGCAATCTTTGCGTCCGGTAGAAAGGACTTGTAGGCTGCCGCTTTTTGTTAAAGTTCATCTTCCAAAAGAAGGAGATATTCATCTTCTATTTGTCTTAAGTACTTGTTCAAATCTTCGCAATCATTGTAGAGTTTCTGGATCTCTTCGTAGTCGGTGGCTGAATGAAGCTTTTCTTCCAGAACTTTCACTTTCTCATGAGTTTCTTGCATTTCTTTTTCAAGACGTTCTTTTTGAGTTTTGTTTCTTCTTTGTCTTGCTCTTTCTTCTTTTGCTTTAAGATAGGCAAGTTTTGCAGAATCGTCTTTATCCAATGTCTTGCCTGCTTCTTCTTTCCTGCCCATCTCAATAAAAGAAGTTGCAATTTTACTTACAAAAAACCTGTCATGGGATACACAAAGTATGGTACCTTCAAACTCAAGAAGGGCATCTTCCAAAACTTCTCTTGTATATATGTCCAAATGGTTTGTAGGTTCGTCAAGTATGAGGAGTGATGCGTTTTTGTATATTGTTTTAAGAAGCTGCACTCGTGCTTTCTCGCCGCCGCTCAAAACACCTATTTTTCTAAAAACATCATCTCCCTTAAAACCAAAAGCTGCAAGACTGTTTCTTATTTCAACCGGAGTTACATTGTCAAAGTTGTCATACAGCTCGTCGAATATGGTGTTATCCATATTCAAATCGGACATGTCCTGGGAATAGTAGGCAAAATCAATATTGCTTCCGATTTTGAATTTTCCTTTATAACCTTCAAGACTTCCTGTAAGGATTTTAAGTAGAGTGGTCTTGCCGCAGCCATTTGGCCCGGTTATGAATACCCGGTCCCCTCGGTAGATTTTAAAACTGAGGTTTTCAAAAAGCATTTCATCGGTATAGCCAAAAGAAAGATTGTCAGCAACAATTACTTCTTTACCTCCCAGGTAATTGATTTTCAATTTTATAGGGTTAACCTTTTTTTCATCTTGTGGTTTTTCAAGCAAAGTCATTTTTTCAAGCTTTTTCATCCTGCTTTCAGCAGCTATAATGTTTCTTTCCCTGTTCTAGCGTTTTTGCTGTTCTACAAAAGCCATTATTCTCTCAATTTCCTTCTGCTGCTGTATAAAGCATTTTTCCTGATAAGCTTTGTCCGCTTCTCTTAAGGCCACATACTTGTCATAGGGAGCATTGTACATGTATGCTTCCTGGTTGTCTATTAAAAGTGTCTTGTTGGTTACTGTAGTGAGGAGCTGTCTGTCATGGGATATGACCAGCAAAGTCCCCTGATAGCTTTTTAAAAAGGATTCAAGCCATTCAATGGACTGGGTATCAAGATGGTTTGTAGGCTCGTCCAATACAAGTACATCGGGCGTTTTTACCAAGAGTCTGGCCAGTGCAAGGCGTGTTTTTTGGCCTCCGCTTAGAGTGGAAATCTGCATATTCCAACTCTCTTCTGGAAATCCTAACCCTTGCAGAATGCTCCTTACACGGTTTTTGTATTCATTACCACCATTTGAGTTATACTCCTCATACAGGTTGGCCAGGG
>JAAYLF010000384.1 GCA_012522035.1 Clostridiaceae bacterium | reverse complement strand
GGCACCGTATCCTTTTTGTATTCACTCATTTTCCTTGCCTTGATATCTGCAGCTTTGCAAAACTCCTCATATGCGTAATACGCCCCTCTTTGAGTCCAATGATGGTCCGTCCTGAAGTAAATATACTCATCCTTTTTACTCATCATTTTGTCATACACATTTACCTGAATTATGCGCCTGTCCATGTTTGCATAAAGATAGTCAATCGCTTCCTTTGAGGAATGTCCATATCCTTTATACTTCTCCGGAGTATACAGTTCTACGGAAGAGGGTGTCAGAAGCGCATATATCTTCGCATTGGGAAGTTCATCTGCAACTCTTGTCAAAACATTGAAATAGCTTTCCGCTCTTTGTTTTGAATACCAGTAAACTTCAAGTATCCTGTCCCCCACCCTGAGGAACTTCTGGTTGTACTCATAACTAATGTCCGAAGCGGGGGTTGGGGTTGGCGTTGGTGTTTTGGCAGCTGTAGGAGTTTGCTCTTTAGGGTTTGCCTGAGTAATGTCAGGTGTCGATGTTGGCTCCAAGGTTGGTTCTGAAGCTGAAGTAGGTTCTATTGGTTCAAACCCGCTGGGAGGGTTGAAAATATTGGTGTTTTCATCATAATACGTCCCTTCCCCGCCTTCTACCAACGACACGTCATCCTCGCCTTTCCTGGCCATAAGAGTTGTAAATTTGAAGCTCGTATCTATAAAGAAATCCCTGAAGGGAAACTGATCCTGAAAGTATGCCTCAAACTCTCTTGCAAAACTGCCGTCAAGCAAAGACTTGACAGTAAGTTTTGGCATTTGTGCAAGGGTTCTGTTTTCCTTGTATGACACTTCCCTGTCCTCATCCGTCATACTCACAATCATTAATGAAAAGATAATTACTGCAAACAATACAATAATGGATAGTGCGTGTCTTCGTGTCATGCAAGTCCTCCTAGAATCTGAAATACAAAAATGGATTGTAGCTGTTTGCCACCAGCATTGCACTGCTTGTAAACAAGACAAGCAGAACAAAAACGCATGTCGTAATAAATGCAAGCTCCATTTTTATCCTGCCGCTATTGTACAGGTTGTTGAGTCTTCTTTTTACATAAGTTGCCAAGGGCATACAGCCAACGGATGCTGCCAACAGCAGGTAGAAGTATTCATTAATAGTCAGGTTCACAAACAAGTCATTGACAGGTCTGTCTGAAAATCCAAACAGCACCTTGAACATGTAGGTCAGTGATGCATTGTCAGTGTTATAAAATATGACCCAGCCCATCAATACAACAAAGGATGTAAAAATCCATCCGAGAATTCTCACTCTTTTAAACACTTTTAGCAAAAACTTCTTCTCAATGTACAAAAATACAAAGAAATACAATCCCCAAAGAACAAAGTTCCAGCTTGCTCCATGCCATAGACCTGTCAAAAACCAGACAAGAAAAAGGTTAAAAAACTGATGTTTTCTGTTTCCACCCAAGGAAATGTAAACATAATCCCTGAAAAAAGAACCTAGCGTAATGTGCCATCTTCTCCAGAATTCCGTGACTGATGAGGAGATATATGGATAGTCGAAGTTCTCAGGGTAGTCGAATCCTAGCATGGAACCCAAACCCACTGCCATGTCTGAATATGCAGAAAAGTCGTAATAGATTTGCAGCGCATAGCTGAAAATTCCGACCCAGGCCCCAATCACACTTGTTTTATACAGATTTTCCCCTTCTATCAATAAAGAAGCAAGCTCTCCCAGTGTGTTTGCAATTATGACTTTCTTGCCAAGACCTGTAACAAACCTGACAACCCCTTTGGCAAACTTGTCAGGAGTTACTGACCTGTGTCTAGCTGCTCTGCTATATGCGAATATGTAACAATAGGGCCTGCCACGAGCTGCGGGAACATGGAAATATACAAAAGAAACATTGCAAAAGACTTTTGCACCTCTGTCTTGCGCCTGTATACATCAATCACATAAGTCAGTGCTTGAAAGGTGTAGAATGAAATTCCAAGCGGGAGTGCAATTTCCCAAATAGGAAACTGGGTCTTAAGCACATAGTTTATGTTCCCCACAAGGAAAGTCCAGTATTTAAAGAAAGCAAGTATTCCCAGAACCACACAAGTTGATATTGTCAAATATATCCTTCTCTTCCTTGCATTTTGGGTGTAATGCATCAAAATACCTGCCAGATAGCACGTAAAGGAGCAGATTAGAATAAGGATAAGCAGTTTTGGTTCTCCCCAGGAATAGAAAACAAGGGAGAAAAGGAGCAATACCGCATTTCTCCACTTGATATTCCTTGATAAAAAGTATGCAAGCAGGAACAAAGGAAGGTACAGATATACAAAATGTAGACTTGCAAATACCAAAATAATACCCCGTTTCAGACAAATGTCATGTAGTCCTTGTAGTTCTCTTTTAAAAGATTTGGCGTATCCAGGCCGTATGGGCACCTTTCCTTGCAGCTGTTGCACCCGGTGCACTCTTCAATTACCTTCATTTTTTCTATCCATTCTTTGGACAGATACACATTAGTCGGTGCCCTTCTTATCATAAGCGACATTCGTGCACAGTTAGGAATATCAATATTCGAAGGGCAAGGAAGGCAGTATCCGCAGCCTCTGCAGAAATTGCCTTTTAATACTTCCCTGTCCTTCTCAATGATGTGCGCATATTCCTTGTACTTTGGAGGCTTGTCGATATATGAAACAAACTCTTCAAGTTCTTCAATCTTCTGTATTCCCCATATGGGCAGAACATCATACTGCATCATGAAGGCAAAGGCAGCAGCACTGTTTTGAATAAGGCCTCCTGCAAGAGCTTTCATGGCAATAAAGCCCATATTGTTGTCAGTACACTCCTTAACCAGATCTACTTCGCTGTCGCTGGCAAGGTAGCTGAAAGGAAACTGCAATGTGTCATACAGGTTTGATTCAATCGCCTCTTTGGCAACCTTTATCCTGTGGTTTGTAATACCTATATGCCTGATATATCCTTTTTCTTTCGCCTTCAGCATCTCCTCATACAAACCTGTTCCATCATCAGGTTTCGGACAGAATGGAGGATTGTGAAACTGATACAGGTCAATATAGTCGGTATTGAGTTCCCTCAAGGATGTCTCAAGGTCCTTTTGAAACTCTTCTTTTGTTTTGGCCATTGTTTTTGAAGCTATGGTAATATTATGCCTCACATGCCCAAGAGCAATACCTATCTTTTCTTCACTGTCTGTATAGAATCTTGCAGTATCATAAAATGTAATCCCGCATTCATAAGCTTTATGCAATATCCTTGTTGATTCCTCAACACTGATTCTTTGTATGGGCAGTGCTCCAAATCCGTTTTTTATTGTCTCACTACCTGTTTTTCCAAGAATCATAACAACCACCTTTAATATATTCGTATTTATTTTAAAAAATATTAGGATACCTATAACACCTCCGCATCATATAATATACGGAGGTGTTAAAGTTGAATAAAGACGATTTTCCGCTATTCATATCCGCTGTAATAACCAAGATTGCACATGAACTGACAGACGAACAGATACTGATTCTGTTATCCGCCCTACATTATTCCATTGACACCCTCAAGACAATACTTGAAATGAGGAAGTTTAAAGAACTGCTATAACACTTCCACATCACAAAGGTTGTAATACTCATCTTCCGTCATTAGTTCCTTGCTCATGCCAAAGAGTATGGGTCTGTCTTTCTCAAACAAACCAATCTGAAGCTTCGCCCTCTGCTTTGGCACATTTGCAAAGTCAAGCTTAATCTCTTCGTAAATGCAGTCTTCAAGAGCAGGAACATAAACCGGCTGCCACTTTGTTACATCCACATCATTACATGAAAAGTCATAGGTGTTTCCATTTTCCATGTCAACAAGCCTGAATTTGAGCTCATACTTGTGATAACATCTGGAAAAGCCCCTGTTCGATACGATCAATGTAAATGTATTAACCTGGCCTGCATGCAAATCTGGCAGTTTCAATCCTTCAATAAAGAACCAATAGCCAAGCCTGTTTGCACAGTAGTATGCCATGGATTTAAAAGTGTTCAAAAACTGTCTGGGATATCCGTGAAAACCGGCATACGTTGCCCTTCCCCTCATCAAAGCAGCCAAAGCCGCATATCCGTCCCTGAAAAGAGGCGGATCAAATTCAGGAGACATGTAATGGCTGAAATGGGCAAATTCTACGTCAACAGGACCAACCTTGCTGAAGGCATCATACAATGAAGGAGACCTTAGTGAGTCATACCCATACCATTCACAGTAGCCGTCCACGCAAATCGAGTCATCCCTAAGACCCAGACCTTTGGAAAGGGCATAGTCAATAATTGCCTGATTCTCTCCTGGCTTTTGCTCCTCTCTCTGACAGACATAGTCGTCGTTAAGAAGTATGAATTTATCCGGGAAATTATCCACATGAAGATCAATGTGTTTGATCATGGTTTCATAAGAGAACACTTTTCCGCTTCCCTCACAGGTGTGTCCTTCTCCCCAGGTTCCAAAGGTGCCCACATCCACAAATTCAATCAAAGGATCCTTGTTGAATTTTCTTCCGCACTCCTGCATGAATCTGGACAGATACTCAAGATAGATTTCATCACCGTAATCCGGCTCAATCCTCCCATTAATATTCGTAAACTTTGCACCTTTGTCAAAAACCCACTTGGGTGTCGCATATTTCAGAACACCTTCATCCGTGCCTTCAAAAGTGCATATTCTCAAGGAAAACATGTATCCTTTTTTACTCCAGACATCCATTATCTTGTCTATATACGTCCAGTCGTACACGCCTTCTTCCTTCTCAATGTCTCCCCAGTCAAATCTTAAATACAAATGATTGAGCATGGGAAAATCCTCAAGAAAATCGTTGATGACCAAATCATAATCCCCATCTTCCTTGTACACGATTTTCTCATACCTGTCCCTGTATGCACCTCTGCCATAACCATTGTCTATATAGTGCCAGTACCATCCCTTGTGGGGATTTCTAAGAACAGTTTTGTCGTCCTGCCAGTCTCTCAGGTCGACAAATCTACCCACTCCTTTTGGATCTTCCTTGTAATAAAATGGTCTGTTAAGTTTGCTCATATATATCACCTTCTAAAATTAATATCCCAACACTCCCAGCAGGGACTCGTCATTTTCAATCCATTCTGAAACTTCAATACACCGGTACTCATCCTTGGTATCCCTTATGTACACCTTTTCAATGCCCGCATTGATGATCATTCTCTTGCACATTGAACAGCAGCAGGCATTCTTTACATACTCTCCACTCTTGACCTCAACCCCGGTCAAATACAAGGAACTGCCAATCATTTCATTTCTTGAAGCACTAATTATAGCATTGGCTTCTGCATGAACGCTTCTGCAGAGTTCATATCGCTCTCCCCTTGGCACATTCATTTCTTCCCTGATGCACCTGCCAATATCGCAGCAGTTTTTCCGTCCTCTGGGGGCTCCCACATACCCTGTGGATATAACCTCGTCATTCTTGACAATGACCGCACCATATTTTCTTCTTAAACAAGTACTTCTGTTTGATACAACTTCAGCCAAATCCAAATAGTAGTTAATTTTGTCTCTTCTATTCATATGATCACCTGGAGACAAGTATAGCAGATATATGCATTAATGTCGATATTTTGTGATATAATTGAAAGCAACTATTGTAAAGAGGTGAATACCATGTCATCAAGAATCCTGATCGGGATTGTTTGTATAATCTTGCTTGCATTCCTTGCAGGATGCAGTAGTGATAATGTGGAGGATTACAGAATGACAGACGAAACAAAATGGGATACATACAGTGATACCTGGGTTTGTGTGGATGAACTTGGACGTACCATACCAGGATACGAAGAAGTGGGTCCGCGAAGAGAAGACAGATATGTGGGCATATTCTATCACCTGTGGCACCACATCACCTTCTATTTAAACGGTGCTGCTGCCTGGGGAAATCAAACTTCAGATGTGACAAGAATACTCAGGCAGGATCCGTCAGCCCTTGACAACTACCACTCACCTTTATGGAGGTCCACAACCCCTTTTTACTGGGGCAAACCCATATTTGGCTACTACGACCTTCAATACGATGATTATGTGCTTAAAAAGCACGCCCAGATGCTTTCCGACATAGGGGTGGACGTGCTGGTCATCGACCTTACAAACTTCACAAAGGAAACCCCATATTTCTATGATTACAACTCCATTATGCATCTTTGCAAAGTATTTGCTGAAATACGCAGTGAAGGAGGAAAAACTCCTCAATTCACATGGCTGCTTAGGTGGAACAACCTCGGAGGAGATTATGGCATACGTCAGCTGTATAACGACATGTATTCAAAGAATCTGTACTCTGATTTGTGGTTCATGTGGAAAGAAAAGCCTTTGCTCATAGGAGACAAGAACTCCCTGGACCCTGTAAAAGACAAGGAAATAATTGACTTCTTTACATGGCGGAGCGCCCATCCTGAGTACACCGCACCTGACGAGGAAAACGACTGGGCCTGGAACAGCATTTATCCACAATGTCCAGCATACACAAAAACAAATGCCAGGGAGGAAGTTGCGGTGGGCACCGCCCAAAACTGGACGCACGGACTTGCCTTCTTCTCCTCCAGAGATGAAGAGGGCAACTTCATTGCAAGAGGAAGAAGCTACCACAATGGAAAGCAACCTCTTTTCAAGGACCCAATAAGTAGTGAATACCCATCAAAATATGGGCACAACTTTCAGGAAGGCCTTGACAGAGCACTTGAGATTGATCCAAACTTCATATTCATAACTGCCTGGAATGAGTGGATTGCCGGAAGATTTGACCCTAAAAACATACCTTCCTGGGCAATACAGCACAACCAGCCAGCAGGTGGTGCCTTTTGCGACGGCTACACACCCGAATTTTCAAGAGATATTGAGCCTACTCTGGATGGTGACCTGGGAGACAACTTCTACTACCAGCTGGCTATTGCAATAAGGAAGTACAAAGGGGTAAGAAGGCCGGAAACAGGGAAACCAAAACCCATTTTAATTGACAGTAATTTTGACGACTGGAAGGATGTAAGACCTGAGTTCAGAGACGACATAAACGACAAGGCACAAAGAAATGCCAAGTCCCTTGAAAAGAATGTCACTTATGTCAATGATACCGGAAGAAACGACTTCAAACTGATGAAGGTGTCCTCAGACAAGGACAATGTGTATTTCTATGTTGAAACAGTGGACAACATTACAAGTTACACCGACAAGAACTGGATGCTTTTGTTTATAAAAACGGATGAAAGCAAACCAAACTGGCAGGGCTACAACTTTGTAGTAAACAGAATTGGCGTTAAAGAAAAAACAACCACTTTGGAAAAAACCTTGGGAAGCTGGCAGTGGGAAACCGTGGCCAGTGACATAAGATACGAAGTTTCCGGCAACAAAATGGAACTTGCCATACCAAGAAAACATCTTGGTTTGAAATCAGGGAAAATAGATATTCAGTTCAAATGGCATGACAACATGCAAAACGAAGGCGACATATATGAGTTTATGTTGAACGGGGATGCAGCTCCAAACAACAGATTCAACTACAGGTACATGGAAGAGGCGAAAAAAGCCACCTTTACCAGAAACCTCTATACCATAGCAGGCGCCGAAGAAACAGTCACATTAAAAAAAGGAGAAACAATAGCGATAAGATTCAAAGCTGAATATTATATTGATGGCATGGAAATATTCCTCACGCCCCCTGGCTGGGAAAGTGTGGACGATACAAGCAGCAGGGTAAAATATGAGGGAACATGGGGCCAGACAGAGGATGTACATTTTTCCAACATTGCCAGTTCCTCAGTCAGCTTTACCTTTGCCGGAAGCGGCGTAAGGTGGATTGGCGACAAGGCTCCGGACAGGGGTATTGTGGAAGTTTACCTGGATGGAAAACTTGTAGATAAAGTGGACACCTATGGCACCCAGCTGCTTAAAAAGCAAGTGCTTTATGAAATTACGGGTCTTGAGGACAAGGAACATGAACTGAGAATTGTAGTTACAGGCGATATGGGAAAGGAGGCTGTTGGCACTTATCAATCCGTGGATTGTTTTGAATATCTGCCTGGTGTCAAATCAGGCAAACAGAGTTTTGAATATCGGATATACAAATGGAGAAACAGCTACAAAAGCAGCGTGTCAAAATGGGCAGTTAAAAAAGGTACGGTCAAGAATGCAGAAGTGGGAAATTGGCTGAACTTTAAGGCAAAACTTGACAAAGGCGAATATGTGCTGGTTATAAAAGCAAGGACGGATCTTAACATTAACACCTATGGTTCAAGCTATGACAATGTCACGATTTTTGTTGACGGAAAGGAAGAAAACCTTTGCTTCAAGATACGCGCCAGATACAAATCAGCTTGATAAATTCAGCTGTTTTGTGTATAGTTATATAATATAACAGAATGATAATGAAAGGGAAGATGAAATGAACATATTGGTTACCTTGAATGCCAACTATATCCATCCTCTTAAAGTGATGTTAACCTCCCTGTTTGTGAACAATCCTGACGAAACTTTTCAAATATATCTGATGCATTCAAGTCTCACAGAAGAAGAAATCAACGACATACGAAAGAAAGTGGAGGAAAACGGAAGCAAGCTGCATAATGTTACCGTAGGCGAAGACTGCTTCAGCAATGCACCAACACTAATGCACTATACAAAGGAAATGTACTACAGGCTCCTCGCCTTCAAGGTGCTGCCAAAGGAAATCGACAGGATTCTGTATATCGATCCTGATATTCTGGTCTTGAATCCTGTACGCAAACTTTATGAAACCGACCTTGCCGGATACTTTTTCGCAGCAGCCAACCACAACATAATATCTTACACCGAGATAAACAAGATAAGGCTTAGTGCGTATGACATTGAAGCCTACTACAATTCCGGTGTGCTGCTGATGAATCTGGAAGAGCAGAGAAAACATATTGATGAAAACGAAATTTACAACTTCCTGGTGAAGAATAAAACAAAACTTATCCTGCCTGATCAGGATATCATGAATGCACTGTTTAGTAAGAAAATAAAGAGCCTGGACGAAAAACTGTACAATTACGATGCGCGCAGATACCGTTATTACAAAATAGCGACAAATGGCGAGTGCGACATGCACTTTGTCATATACAACACTGTAATGCTGCATTTCTGCGGAAAGAGAAAGCCATGGAAGGATACATACAGCGGCAGATTTCATGCGCTGTACAAACACTATGAAAAGCTGGCAATCAGCTGATCCAATATTTTTGCCGCGCTTTCAACAATATCCGCACAAGGTCTGGACTTGTAATATTCATCAGTTCTTTTCTCCGGCACAGGACTATCAATGACAATATTCAATCCCAAAAGCTCTCTACAAAGTAGAGAGCCATTTTCTTCTTTAAACCTTTTTGCCAGATCCTGAACAAGCTCATAATGCTTGGCCTTGCCCATGTTGTCCTTGGGATTTGTGTAACCATACAAGACTCCTGCAACCACAAACGTACCGGTCAAGGCACCGCATACTTCTCTTAATCTGCCCATGCCTCCTCCAAAAGATGACGATATCTTTAAAGCCAAATCCTTGTCCATATTTGTTACATCACTAAAAGCCAAAACTACAGCCTGGCAGCAGTTGTAACCTTCTTTGAACAATTCCTTTGCAACCTTTGCGTGGTCAGTCATGTCTTCTCCTTCTTCTACAGTGTTTTCCACAAAAGTCGGCATCATCACATAAAGTGTAGACACCACCTTCAATTACCATTGGCCAACCGTTTACAAGGGACTGGGCTAGCTTTCTTCTTGCCTCCATATAAATGCTTTGAACGGTGGTGCGGGCGACATTCATTTGTCTTGCACATTCTTCCTGAGTCAGTCCTTCCAAATCTATAAGGCGTATTGTCTCATATTCGTCAACCGTCATATTGATTGTAGTGTCATCGTCAAACCCATCCAATGGACCAAATCGGTTTCTTCTTGGAAGAGCGCACACTCTTCGACTTTTCCTTGGTCTTGGCATTTATTCACCTCATCCGAAATTATTCACCATGCATTTAAATTATATCACACCAGTCAAGATTTAAAGAGAGTGACTTAATCACTGTTAATATAATTCCAGAGTAGTAGAATATGCTAGGAAAGAAAAATTGCGGAGGTTATGAACTTGAAGGCACAAGTTGACACAGACATTTGCGTTGCATGCGGCTGTTGTGCAAAGGCATGCAGACGAAACGCAATACAAATCCACAAAGGTATTTACGCCGTTGTGGATGTGGAAAAATGCACAGGATGCGGCCTCTGTCAGAGAGAATGTCCCGCATCAATCATTACTCTAGTCGATGGGAGGGCACTTGCCAATGAAAAAAAGGTGGTATGATTATCTTTACATTTTTTCCGCCCTTTACCTGTTCCTCGGTCTCTTTCACATATTGTTTGCATGGCTTGGAGTCATCTGCTTCATCACTCCTCTTTTAATCTCCATATTCGGAGGAGGAAAAACGTACTGCAACAAGTACTGCGGAAGAGGACAGCTGTTTGAGCTTCTTGGCAAGAAGAAAAAGCTGTCAAGAAACAAACCCATGCCAAGATTCATGACAACCAAGTGGTTCCGATACGGTTTCCTCATTTTCTTCATGATAATGTTTCTAAACATGATATTTGCCACATACCTGGTATTCTCAGGAGCAAGCAGTCTGAAAGAAGGAATAAAGCTCTTGTGGACCTTTAGAATACCCATGAAAGTGTATTTTGCCAAAAACATCTTTCCAGCCTGGGTCTACCAGTTTGCCTTTGGCTTTTACAGCGTCATGCTGACATCCACCCTTCTGGGGATTATAACCATGCTGCTGTACAAACCCAGATCCTGGTGTGTATATTGTCCAATGGGCACCATGACCCACGGCATTTCAATTCTTAAAGAAAAGACACATAAAAAAGAATAAACAGAAGATAATATGTGAAGCAGAAGATATCAGGAGAGATCTTTATGAAAAAGATACTGCTTCACATTTTTCTATTAGTATTTCTTGCAGGATGTGCAAAGATTGAAGATATAACGGGAGAGACAACATCCTCACCTTTTGTGACGGAAAACCTGAAGGAAGAAAACCACCAGAACGATGAAAAAATTACAATAACCGTCCCGGGAGCTTTTCTAAAATACCAGCTGGTCATTGAATTTCTTGAAAGTGTAAATGCCAAGGGATACATCGAAAGCATGGAAGAAAACCTGGATGGCTCCATAACCTACACCATAACCAAGGAAAACTATTTATATATCCTGAGTTTCCTCAAAGTCAATATTAAGAATCTGTTTGAAGAACTTAAAACAAGCAAGCAATACCCGTCCATAAAGGACGTGACATACAATGAAGACTTTACAGAAGTTACTTTTTATGTAGTAAAAAAAGACTATGAAAACAGCAAGGACGAAGTGGCTTCTTTTGTCGCTGCGGCAAAAAGCATGGTTTACTCTTTTCTTGCAAACAGCGATATTGAAATTTTGTCTGTAGAGATAACAATAGTGGACCATGAGACAAAAGAACTGTTAAAATCCATCTCCTGGCACTAATTAAAGTATTCCCTTGCGCTAACTGCAAAATCACCGTCTGTGAAAACTTCATTGGTCTTAATCTGCATCTGGATGTACCAAAGATCCTTCATAAGGAGCTCCCTGTCCCTTTCATCTATGACAAATTCAACACCGTATTCATAAAGATTCTTGTCATGCTCCTTCATCCAGACGGCATACCCTCTAATATTCAATATTTTGCCTGCCAGGTAGGCAGTAAAATTCATAATCAAATCCCTGCTGACGGGTATTTTTAGATTAGTGACAAAGCACAATCCTCCTGCGCTTATATTCTTCACCAAAACCTTCGTGTTACCCACATGCAATTCCTTGCCTTTCAGCTCAAGGATTGTCATGTCAGCAATAAGCAGGTTTTTAAACTCCACCCCGAAATACTTTCTTTTGTTTTTGTCAGACACCACCATTGGTTCTTTTGCTTCCGGCCTTACCAGTCTCTTCTTCAATATCTTCCTGAACATATCTTCAGGCAAGGGCTTGCTGTAGATGTACCCCTGTCCGGTCTTGCACTTCAAATCCTTGAGAAATACAAGCTGGGGCATAGTCTCGATACCTTCCGCCACCACTTTCAGACTCAGTTCATGCGCCATGTTGATTATATGGCGGGTAATGGTGGTGCTGGCATAGTCGGCACTCAGATTTTTAATAAACGAGCTGTCCATTTTCAAAATATCTATGTTGAATGAGCTCAAATACGCCAGTGACGAATAACCTGTACCAAAATCGTCCAGCGCTATCTGAATGCCTGCATCACGCAGTCTTTTCAAGTCATTTATGACTTTCTCGGTATTAACCAGCAATATGCTTTCAGTAATTTCAATTATTATCAAACCTGGATCCAGAGAATGCTCTTCTATTGTCTCAATTATGTTTTCTACAAAGCGGGATTCAAAGAACTGGACACTGGATATGTTCACTCCCACCTTTACAGGTCTCAGTCCATACGATATCCACTTCCTAATATCCTCGCAAACCTTTTTAAACACCCATCTTCCAATATTCATAATATATCCGGTTTCTTCGGCAATGGGTATGAATTCCATGGGCGACACCATGCCCCAGGATGGATGCTCCCACCTGATAAGGGCTTCTGCGGCAATCACCCTGTTGGTTTTTAAATCCATTATAGGCTGGTAATATACCCGGAACTGGTCGTTGTCAATGGCTTTGAGCATGTCCGAGTACAATTCAAACTGTTTGTACGTTTGCACGTCAATATCCGAGGAATAGAACTTGTACTTGTTCTTTCCTTCGTTCTTTGCCCAGAACAGTGCAATTTCTGCATGCTTGATTATACTTTCCGCATCGCTGTTATTCTCATCAAACAGACAGATTCCAAGATTTATGGATACCTCTATGTCATACTTGTCCACTGCAAACGAGTTGCTGAACACATTTATTGCCTTCTTTGCCATTGCCTCATAGTCACCTATGGATTCCATGTCTGTGACAATAATGGCATACCTGTCTTCAGAATAGTGGCAGATATAGTGCTGTTCGCCAAAAACATACTTCAGTCTGTGGGAAACCTCGACCAGAAGCTTGTCTCCCACATAATGACCTATTGCATCCAGCATTCTGTTGAATCTGTCCACTCTGAGCATCATGGTGGCAAATTTCTTGTTTTCCTTTTTCGCTTCCTTGCATAATTTGTTCAAAGTTTCCTTCAAGTGGATCCTGTTTGGAAGCCCCGTAAGCTCGTCATGCGTGGATATGTGGTGGACCATTTTCTCCATCTCCACCCTTTTGGTTATATCCCTGAAAGACACCACAAGACCGTTCCTTGTCTTCTGGTTCATGTTGCGTATGACAAGCTCCAGGTATATGTTGTCACCATTTTTGCTTGTGTAATAGAAGGTGCCTTCGGCTTTTTTTCCAGGACCTTCAGATACTTCTTCAATCAAGTATTTTATTTCAATGGAGTTTTCCGTGTTGAAAAGATCAAATATGCTCTTTCCAAGCAATTCCGAACTGTCATAACCCATTACTTCCGACAGTGATTCACTGACATATTTTATCTGCCCTTTGTCGTTAACCAGGGCAAACATGTCGCAGGATTCCCTTATCAGACGCTCATATTTTCTTTTAACCCTGTCCGCACCAAAAGTGTCTTTGTTCCTTGCAGGAATCTGCTCTATTATGCCGATTACCCTTACGGGCTTTTTGTATCTGTCAAATATGGTGAAAGTTCTTTCATTGACGTATCTGAGATTGCCCTTTGCAGTTACTATCCTGTAATCGATATTGTAATCTTCACCTTTTACAACACCACAAAGAGCATTGTTCACATGCTCCTTGTCCTCGGTATGTACAAAGGGAAGAAAACAAAAAAGATCGTTTGAAACAATCTGATTCGTTTCAAATATGTCATAAATCCCATCAGACAGCTGGAATTTTCCTGTAACAAAATCCTGAGTCCAGCTGCCCATTCTTATTGAACAGCGGCTGCTTGTCAACTTCATTCTTTTGTTCTGGCCTTTTTGCCATATGAGCATACGATGCTATCTCCTAAACTACATAATAATCACATATGCTATATCGACAAAACAGGCAAATTCTTTAGTCTTTTTCAACAATTAGTCGTGAAAAGAATAGAATCCTCTTACTGTATTGATAATATCCTTGAAATGTTCCTCCGGAGTCTTTGAATCCCATTCATCAAACCTGCTGAAGGTATATCCGCTGGAATTGATGGTTGGAATTTCATCCACCTTGAAGGGTCCTGCAAGGCCGGCCATCCAGCCTTTTTCCTTCCATCCATCACTATCGGATCTGAATCGGAACAGATAAAACTCATATTTCGGATCTTCGAATATGTTCATAAGTTCAATCTCATCCGGTTCCCTGCCCAGCTCCGTAGGATAGCACAGCCAGTCCACCATGTTCGACTCTGCAAACTTCTCCTGGCTGATATATTCCTTTGGAAAAAGCTCAAGTCTGTTCATGTTTTCAAGAGCATTGTAAAACCAGTTGCGCATCTCATTGCTCTTTGCAATATCCAGAAAGTGGTTTTCTTCCACTTCGCAGTTGTGCTT
>JAAYLF010000383.1 GCA_012522035.1 Clostridiaceae bacterium | reverse complement strand
TGTCCGGATCATCCATAAATACGAGAACATCTTCCATATAATCAAGAAGAGTAAATTCATTTCCGAGAATGAAGGGAATGTATCTGTCGTAGCCAGGAAAGGTACCCCTTGATGCAAGTTTTTCCATATCGGATTTTACATTAAGCTCAATCTTTCTTGCCTGTCCTGTTTTCCCTCTTTCCTTCAAGGAGGCAGTAAGTCTTTCAAGCGACCTCTGAATCTTGTCCAGAACCTTTATTTCATGGTAGGCATCAAAAACAAGATTTTCTCTTGCAGGAAGTATTTTCACACTGCCAACAGTATCTCCAGACCTTTGAGTGTTAACATTCATCATCCTTATCTGGTCTATAATGTTGTCAAAAAACTCAATCCTGTATGCCTGCTCTGAAGTTGCGGGAAAAATATCAAGGATGTCTCCCCTCAAGGAGAACTGTCCCCTTGAAAGAACCTGGCTTACTCTTTCATATCCTCTTTGAACAAGCATTTCTGCAAGTTCTGTTGTTTCAAATACATCGTCTTGTTTTATATACAAAAAGGAGTTTATAAAGTCCTTGGGTGACGGCATCCACTGCATTAGTGCATTAACGCTGACTACGACGGCTTCCCATTCTCCTTTTACAATTTCTTCCATCGCCGACATCCGCCTGATACCCACATCCGTACTTCTTGCTTCCACGTCATAAAGCATGTATTCATTTGGCTCAAACAGAACAACCTTGTCAGGTGAAAAGAAGGAAAAATCCTCATATGCCCTTAATGCGGCATATTCGTTTGGTGCAACATACAGAATCTTTTTGCCTGTTTCTCTTGCCAACAGGCACGCAAAATGGACCTTTCTTGATTCAGAAAGGCCTGTCACCGTCGTCTTGCCCTTATTCTTAATTGAACCGACCAGTCTTTTTAGATCTTCCCATTGTCTGACCGGCTCAAATAAAAGATTCAGTTTTGGTTGCATATATTCATTGCCCTTTCAATTCCTTCACTCATAATCAGCAATACAGCTTCCGCCGCCTTTTCAATGCCTTTTTGCAATGTGGAGGCTTCCTCCTTGCCTATTCTTCCCAGCACATACTGGACAATATCCATATCAGGTGGATTTTTCCCAATACCTATCCTGATTCTTGGAAACTCCTCGCTTCCCGTTGCTTTCAAAACCGAACGCATTCCATTGTGACTTCCTGCGCTGCCTTTTGCCCTTACTCTGACACTTCCCGCCTTTATATCCACATCGTCATAGATAACTATTAATCTGTCCAAAGAAATCTTGTATCTGTTCAAAAACCCAGCAACACAGTCGCTGCTTCTGTTCATGTACGTAGCAGGTTTTACCAAAACAACCTTTTTCCCTTCATGCCTGCCTTCACCGTAATAGCCTTGATATTTTCGTCTGGAAACATTTATGCCTAGCCTTTCGGCCAAAACATCAATGGCCATAAAGCCCATATTGTGTCTTGTGTTGGCATATTCATCACCTATGTTGCCCAGACCTATTACAACATAGGTGTTTTCACCGCTTGTATTGCCGAAAATCTTTCTTATCATTGCATCCCCCGTCAAAGTATAAAGATATCTTCCTGCCAGTCCGTATCATGGAATTGATTCAGCGATTTGTCTCCGGATATTCTTTCTATTGCCCATGCAAAGAAAGGTGCGGATGAAAGAATCTTAATCTTTGGAGCAATATCATGGGGAGTGTTAATAGTATCGAGCACAATCAGTTCCTTTATCGCAGAATTGTTTGTATTCTCTATTGCATTTCCTGAAAACACGCCGTGGGTACAGCATGCGTATACCGTTTTTGCTCCCTTCTCTATCAAAAGCTCGGCTCCCTTGCATACCGTGCCTGCTGTGTCTATTATGTCGTCTATCATTATGCAGTTTTTTCCCTCAACATCTCCAATTATATTCATGATCTCACATTCGTTGGCAGACTGCCGACGCTTGTCTATTATTGCAAGAGGCGACGCATTAAGCTTCTGGGCAAATTTCCTTGCCCTTGCCACGCCTCCCACATCCGGAGCCACAACGACAAATTCCTCATCGCGAAAAGTTTTCATAAAATAGTTTGCCAGGATTGGAGCACCCGACAGATGGTCCACAGGCACATCAAAAAACCCTTCAATCTGGGCTGTATGCAGATCCATGGAC
>JAAYLF010000382.1 GCA_012522035.1 Clostridiaceae bacterium | reverse complement strand
TGGTCTGGAAGATGATATCGAGGAAGACGGATTTTTTATCTTCTAGTCAAAACTCACCCCTTAATGTATATATTTTACATTTTTCTGCTTTCTTCCTTATGCCGATATAGAGCAATTTCCTATAACATAAGATATCTGTCCTCATTGGTTTTGTTCAACCAGTGAATAACCCCGCAAAACTTCAAGTTACTTACATCAAGTCCGGTTTCCTCTTTTACTTCCCGCACGGCACTGTCGTAAAAGCTTTCATCTCCTTTACATGACCTCCTGGAAAGGAATACCCTTTGTAGCTTTTAATCCTGTCTTGCACCAGCACTTTGTTGTTTTTCCTGTCTTCAATCATAACCATGTTGGTTAGTATGACTCTTGGCAAATAACTTTCACATCCTTTACACAAAAGCTATTATACAGCATTATTCTCATGTTTATTGTCTGGTTTACAGTTTTCGTTGTCTGAAAATAAATATTAGTGCAGATACTTGACCTCCATGTCTTCTATGAAGCTGTGAACCTCTTCAAGTTTTGCATCTCCCATGATATCTCTTTCAAACTTGTCAAACTCCTGTTGAAGTTCCTTCTGCCTGCTTACCGGGATTCTTCGATCTCCCATTGGGAAGAGAACGTTGTTTTCCTTGTTTATGTGAGACCTTAAAAGCTCCACATACAAATCTGCCGCATTTGCAAATTCTTCCTTGTCCACTTCATCACCAGTTATTGCCATGTCCATTCCCTTTATGAGTTTTCTTCCAACCTCATGCTCATTCAGCATCACACCAATAGGGCCATTCACCTTTGGAATACCTGCATCCTCCATGGCAGGGAACAGAATATCCTCTTCCTTGCCGTGGTGGCACTTGTCAGCAAAATACCTGAAGAAGTCAATCATACCCTTCAAGTCATCAACATCATAACCACTTTCAGCACGAACCAGCTCAGCCATGTGCTCCAAAATGGTCAACCCAAAAAGAATTGCATCGTGTTCCTTTCTTAAATCCTTGCTAATGCATTCCATACGTATCCCTCCCCCATATTTTTTTACACTCTGCGCATGTGTATATTATACCATTTATTCCAATACCTGCAACACATATTGCCGCTTGGTACATATATTTTACCTATTCTCAAGAAAAAGAATGTGATTTTAATCAAAATTTGAAGAAATGAATCACGGCTTGTATAATTAAATACAATAATGAATAAGGAAGTGTTGTCATGCAAGAACGCAATATCATTGCACCAGAATCCGTAAAAGAGATTCCAAAATTTCTAAAAACACTTATAGGCGATTTCTTTAAAAGACTCTTTTACATATTCGGAATTGTCTGGGAGACAAGAAAGTGGATACTGTTTTTGATGGTATTCATGGCTTTGTTCAATGGCGTCATGCCCGTTGTCAGTGCATATATCAGCGCCAATCTTTTGAATGCGCTGGCAAAGGCATATCTGCAGCAGGTGGATTTCAAACTGGTCGCTTTTCTGCTGGGGCTGCAGTTCGGCTATATTATACTGCTCAGCATAGTCAACAACATAAATTCCATGCTGAACAACATTGCTGGCCAATTGGTGGTAAATCACATAAAACTCAAGATTATGTACAAGGCAAAAGAAGTGGACCTGGCAAGCTTTGACTCTCCTGAGTTCTACAAAAAGCTGGAGAATGCCAACAGGGAGGCTGGCCACAGACCCATACAGGTAATTAATTCGACTTTCAGCATAATCAGCACATTAATAACCATGGTATCCTTCATAACCATACTGTGGGTCATCAGCCCCTTTGCCCCTTTCATAATTATCCTTGTATCAATACCATCAGCAATCATCAACTTCATATACAGAAGGAAGAACTTCATGTACATGAGAAGAAGATCAAAAGACAGAAGGCAGATGAACTATTATTCAGGACTTGTAGTTGACAAGGATTTGGTAAAAGAAGTGAGAATGTTCAACCTGTCGGACTTTTTCATAGATTGCTACAAGAAAACCTTCGACAAATACTTTGCAGGACTTAAGAAGCTAATCAGACAGGAAGGGTTTTGGCACATAGGACTTGCAATACTCTCCAGCTTGGTAAACTTCTTCCTTTTTGTGTTCATTGCTAGACAAGTCATAGCAGGAAGACTTCAGGTTGGCGACTATGCGCTTTACACAGGAGCACTAAACTCCATATCTTCAGGTGTTGCCGCCCTTATAGCAACCACTGCAGGTATTTTTGAAGGCACCCTGTTCATAGACAACATGATTGAGTTCATGAATGAAAAAAGGACAATCATACCAGCCGCAATCGAACCTGAAAAACCTGTAAGACATATAGGGCATGTAATACAATTTGAAAATGTAAGCTTCAGGTATCCTGGTACAGAAAGGGATGTGTTAAAGAACATAAACCTTACAATAAACGCAGGGGATACGGTTGTTTTGGTAGGTTTGAATGGTGCTGGAAAAACCACGCTTATAAAACTCCTGACAAGGCTGTATGACCCCACAGAAGGAAGAATTCTTCTTGATGGAAAGGACATAAGAGAGTATGACGTGGATGAGTACTACAAGATCTTTGGCGTAATATTCCAAGACTTTGGAAAATACGCTTTCAAGGTAAATGAAAACATATCATTTGGACAAATAGACAAAGGATTTGATTCGGAAGGAATATATGAAGCGGCAGTAAAGAGTGATGCGGATTCGTTCATTCAAAAACTGCCAGACAAGTATGAAACGCCTTTGATGAGGATATTTGAGGAGAACGGCATTGAACTTTCAATTGGAATGTGGCAGAAACTTGCAATAGCAAGAGCTTTTTACAGCGACTCAGATATTCTGATACTGGACGAACCTACCGCTTCTCTTGACCCAATGGCGGAAAAGGCGGTCTACGAACAGTTTGATGAGCTCAGAAAAGGAAAAACCTCCATCTTTGTTTCCCACAGGTTGTCAAGCACCACCCTTGCTACAAAGATTGTCGTGCTTGAGAATGGAGAAATCATAGAGGAAGGTTCCCACAGAGAGCTCATGGAGCAAAAAGGCAGATATTATGAACTGTTTACCACACAAGCCAGCAGGTATGTAGAAAGCTATACAGAATTGAATTAACTGTCAGTGCATGTATCGCCTGTAATCATCGGGAGTTATTCCTTCACGGGCTTTAAAGGTCTTGACAAAGTGAGATACATCGTAAAAGCCGGTTTGCTCTGCGATTGTGGATAGCGGCCAATCTGTATACTGGATAAGATTTTTCGCCTTGGTGAGTCTGTAGGAAATAAGGAATTCACCTGGGGTTTTATTAAACATTTTTTTAAATTTGATTGTAAAGGCATTTTTGGAAAGATGGACGCGTTCAGCAAGCTGGCTTACGGTTATTCTTTTGTTGTAGTTGTTAAACATGTAGCGAACACCTTCAATAAATGCCCTGTCTATGTTTGATACATCAAAACCATCTATTGTCTTTTGCTGATAAAACTGACACAGTCTAAGAATTACAAGCAAACCCAGGGTGTCTCTGATTATGCAGCTTTGTGTATCGATGTTTAGGTAG
>JAAYLF010000381.1 GCA_012522035.1 Clostridiaceae bacterium | reverse complement strand
GTATTATACAACGAAAACATAAGCTTTCCAATGCCTTCACATGTCGTCGAGGCTCGGGGTATTTTGCATCACCGGGGGTAGACGACGGGTAACACAGGGTTGAGTGCAATCCACCTTGGTCCTATTATCATCATAGATAATGAGCAGTTTCATGATTAAGCTAAAGTTCCATTCCCGCTCTGGCCTTATTATCAATTATTAACCTGGAAATCGTAAATCTTCTAGTCAAAATCAAAGTTTGAGGGTTTATCATCTACAAGCAATCCTTTTTCTTTGCTGTACTCGCAATTTATTAATAATACTTCATCACCGCTCACTTTGCGTTCCCATTTTTCAATTTTGTCGTAAACCATTCCGTATCGTACATTGACCAGCAGGTCCCTGGCCTCTACCCATAGACCTTTTTCCATCAATGAAATATACTCATCATAAAACTGCATAGGAAGCACTTCGCAGCTTCCATCTGTTTTATCCAAAACTTCATCGACCCACTGCCTGCTAACTCCTGCAACCAGGTTTTTTTCAAAATACTGTATATCCTCGTTCTGATACCCAAAGGTAAATTCCGTCATTTCCTCTCCTGTATAGCCTTCTTCATAAACCATGTTTGTTATATCGACTAGGTCCATTTCATCGATAGGGTTTTGCACTTTCTTTAGCAAATCCAGGGTTTTCTCTACTCTCTTTTTATTATACAGGTTATGTCTTGAGAATTGCCTTTCCACCACGTATATGTCTGCAGGCTCTCTAAGACCCTTCCTATTGACCCTCCCAAACCTCTGAGTCAGTGCATCAATAGGAGCTGATTCGGTAAACATCACATCATAATCTATGTCAAGGCTTACTTCTATGACCTGGGTAGCTATTACCAGGTTGGGCTTTTTGTTACCCTTATCCATAAGCATTACTTCTTTGTCCCTTCTATCCTTCCTGTTAAACCTGCTGTGAAGCAACATAGGATTATAATCATGCAGCAAATCATACATGTATTGGACTGTTTTTACATGGTTGGCAATGACCAAAACGTTTTTCCCGGCATTGATTTCAGCGCATATTTTGTATGTGTTATCCTCTAAGGTACCATCTACTACGGTAATCCTATGCCTTTTTTTGTTTAATATCTCCTGGTCGGACCTAAACTCGTCCAAAGTCATTTCCCCGTTAACAAACTCTTTTGCCGGGGTGATTTCTTCTATATCGCCCAAGCTGTCCCTAATCAACCTTTTCAAAAACTCCGGGAACGTTGCAGAAGCAAAAGCAATCTTGGCCCCGAGGCTCTTTAATAGCCTGGCTGTCGCCAGCGTAAGTCCTGCAATGCGGGGCTGGGAGGCGTGGATTTCATCATATATTACAAGGCTGTTTTGAAACTCCAGGTATAAAAACTCCCACCCTGTACCCTTTAATCCAAACCGTAGCAACTGATGCGGTGTACACACCCTTACCGGGTAATATATTTCCCTCGCAAGGGATGAAAAACATTGTGCCTCCTTCTGGTAATCAAGTTTTCTGTCTTCATCTACGGATTGCATATTATAAAGATAGGAAACTGAATTTGAATGCAGAACCCCCACTTTTTCTTTTCCGAAGACTTGTGACAACCTCACATGCATAGCGTTAATGGACGCTTGGTAAGGCAGTACATAAAACAGCCTTGAATTTTCTTTTTGATTATTCTTAGCCCACAACAGTGCCGCTTCGGTCTTCCCCGACCCTGTCGGGGCTATTAGCATTAAATCCTTGTGACAGTTCATGCACCGTCTTTGGAAGAGCCTTAAAGGATACTCAGTAATACAAACCCTTTTCATATCCACTTGGCCCACAGGAGCATGATGGGAAGAGGCCAAATGGTCTGCAGCCCTAATTATGCCCCTCAGCTTGGATAC
>JAAYLF010000380.1 GCA_012522035.1 Clostridiaceae bacterium | reverse complement strand
ATTTGACATAAAAAAAGCGCCAAATTGGCGTTATTTAGGGCATTTATGCAATTTAAATTGAAAGATTAACTGTTAAACTAGGGATATACCTGCGGATTTAAATATATAATATAATATAATATAGTTAATATTGATTATACAAGATTTTAAGATTTTTGACAAAACAGGGGTGGATACCATGAACAAACGCATTTTATCATATATACTTTTAATAGCAATGGTGAGCACAATGACTTATACAACTCCAAAAGCAAAAGGCGTCAGTACAATACTGGTTTTTGACAATTACGAAGACAGCGATATAACAAACGGATATGTAAATAAAATAAGGAACTCATCCGCTTCGTACATATCAGCCAACAGCAACATTGAAGTTTTCACAAAATCTCCCCTTTCAGGGACGAAGTCGCTAAAAATAAAAAACTGCGATATGAGATGGTGGAGTCTGATTATAGAAGAGCCTGAGATATACTACAGTTTCCAGATTCGTATTGATGAGAATTATAACAACCCCCTTCTCTTCCAGATATATACGCAGCATTTGACGATTCCCAATGCCAACGATACGATTCTTTCAATTATTCCGGAGAACGGTCATGCTGTCCTGAAGGATCATGATGCAAACACAGTTTTTGAATTCGAAAAAAACAAGGTGTATGATATTTCCATAAGTATTATCCGCGGGGAAAGCAAATATGCATTATCAGTCAATGACAGGAAAGTCGGTTCCTGCGATTTCTTTATTCCGATTTACAGAATAACGGGAATGAGATTCCTGGTAACAAACAATACCTCAGACTCATATATATGTTTTGATAAGTTTACTCTTAAGACGAGCGGTTCCAGATATCCCCAGCCCTATTCATATCAGGAAACCGGACCTTTACCCGATGTAACATTGCCTAAAATTAAAAAAGATAAAAACATTTCCCTTTACATAAATACTGTGAAATTAAATCTGGATAAATCACCGGTTGAAAAAAACAATACTCTTTACCTTCCGTTGGAAAGAGTGATGGAATGTGCCGGGTTTGATGTTAAAACAAGTAAAAGCAAAATAATAATAAAAAACGATAAAATAAGCGCGGAAATCAATAACGGCACCCTAACATTAAACAATAAAACAGTAAAATTAAATAATCCGGTAATCAGGCACAAGGGTGTGTATATGGCTTCTCTGCAGCTTTTTCACGAGGTGTTAAACTGCAAAATCTGGTGGGACGAGGCTGAAAAGACGGTTGTGTTTACGACAGGGAAGTACAAGAATGATGACATTCTCAGGATTATCAACAACAAGTTTTATATGAACGGAGAACCCTATTACGAAATAAGCTTCAACAAGTTCGACCTGTGCATGCAGATTGCAGCGGATTATTACTATGACAGCAGTTATCCCACTGCCGAGTTTACCTATGCCGCTGCAGAAAGCGCCCTTAAACAGCTGAATGAACTCGGTTTCAAGTCAATCCGTATTTTTGCCAGGAACAATCTCAGAAACGATATAATGTACTCCCGGGAGGACAGGGAAAAGTACTATGAAATGATGGACAAATTGTTTGATCAGTGTGACAGGTATGACATAAAGATTGTTCTTTGTCTTGAACTGATTGACAATATGTTTGTAAAAAAGAAATATGTCGACAAGGTTGGCTGGGTAAGTGACGATGAAACCCTGTATGATTTGATTAGCGACAGAGACAGCGTATCAAGGCAGAATCTCTACAAGTATCTTGATGAATTCATAGGCAGGTACAAAGACAGGAAAACCATTTTGATGTGGGAAATCTTAAATGAAGGAAATCTTCACGCGGATGTTGGCGCGTCAATCAGAAGAGTTACATACTCCCTTCTGCAGCTGAGTGAGTTTTATACGGATGTAACAGAGAAGATACATGACATTGATCCGGAAAGACTTGTTACGGGAGGCGATTCTGCTTTAAGAACCGCCCAGTGGAACCTTTTTAAAGGAGTGATGGAAGGCGATTTATCATCCAACTGGACCATTGATACCCTTGAAGAAAGACTTAAGGCTCTGTATCTTCTGCATAAGGGTGTTGATGTCTTAAGTACTCATACTTACGATATAGATTCATCATCCGATTTTGACCTCTATTACAAAGACGCAACAAATAATACTGTAAATAACGGTTATAAAATTTTGATGGAAGAGGCAAAGAGAATAGGCAAAGTTCTGTATAACGGAGAATGCGCAGGATGTGTCGGTGCTTCGTGGAACTCGGATCCTTCGTCACCTGGATTTATCGAGGGACGCATCAAATACTTGGAGCTTATTATAGACGCGGGAGTTCAGTTAACCCATTGGTGGACCTTCCGTTCCGACAGGCAGGGTTTTAATGACGGTGATACCTGGCGGAATGACAACAGCCCCTTGCTTGACGCAATAGTAGAAGCAAACAAGGAACTGCAAATAAGATACAAGGTTAACAGGGCAGAAAATGCCAATACCCGTCTTGTTTGGGAGGATTACTATTTTTCCGTCATTGATGAAGACAAGGTTGTACCCGGAAATCCTATAAACTCTGACAACAATCTTAAAGTTATATGTTTTGCTTTAATCCCAATCCTGCTGATTGCCGTTGCCGGAGGGGTTTTCCTTGTAATAAGGAAAAAGAAAATTTCAGGCATCAAGGTATAAATAAAGAAAAAATTCATTGATAGTGAACATTGTAACATGTATCCGGCAGCTCAAATCCTACTACGCATCCCTCCTACTTTTTGCCATTTTTCCCAGGCACCTTTTTATGGTTTCCCGCATCACTCTCGCACTTCTGCAGAAGTTCTTTATTGAAGTCTATCAGACTCTGGAATTTCGGCACAGGGACAAGAAGGTTGCGTCTATGATAGCCTACTTTGTTTTCAACATT
>JAAYLF010000379.1 GCA_012522035.1 Clostridiaceae bacterium | reverse complement strand
CTTTTCCTTTTCAATAGGGGATCTGGCTGACGAAAAAGCTGTAGAGACAATTTTTACGGAATTTGAGCCCGACATATTTGTTAATCTTGCAGCCCAGGCCGGAGTCAGATACAGTCTTGAAAATCCCAAAGCATATATTGATTCGAATGTTGTTGGTTTTTTCAATGTGCTGGAAGCCTTGAGGAAGCATAAGGTATGCCACCTTGTTTACGCATCTAGTTCTTCGGTTTATGGAAATCAGGAAAAGACACCTTTTTCTGTAACAGACAATGTGGACAACCCTGTAAGTCTTTATGCCGCAACCAAAAAGACGAATGAGCTGATGGCTTATACCTACAGTCATTTGTATGGAATACCGTCGACAGGACTGCGGTTTTTCACAGTGTACGGTCCTTTTGGAAGACCCGACATGGCATACTATTCCTTTACGAACAGGATTTTCAAAGGTGAAACTATCAAGGTATTCAACCATGGCGACTTGTACAGGGACTTTACATACATTGACGATATTATCGAAGGTGTTGTAAATGTTATGTACAGCCAGCCGAAGGCGGATGAAAAAGGCGTACAACACAAAGTTTACAATATTGGCAACAACAAGCCTGTCAATTTGCTTTTATTTATTGAAACCCTGGAAAGAATAATTGGTATTGAGGCAAAGAAGGAATTTGTTCCCATGCAAAAGGGTGATGTATATCAAACATATGCGGATGTAAGCGATCTGGAAAGGGACTTTGGCTTCAGACCCGACACTCCTATTGAAGAAGGTCTAGGAAAGTTCGTTGATTGGTATAGAGAGTATTATAACGTGTAAAGGAGTTTGAGAGATGTACAAGATAGCAGTTGCAGGTACTGGTTATGTCGGATTGGTTGCAGGAGTCTGCTTTGCTGAAAAAGGGCATCTTGTAACATGTGTGGATGTTGATGAGAGAAAGATAGAGCTTTTAAGGCAGGGTAAGTCCCCAATATTCGAGCCTCAGGTTGAGGAACTTATGGCAAAAAACAAGGAAAGGCTTACCTATACCACAAATCATAAGGATGCATACTAGGACGCTGATGCCATATTCATAGGTGTGGGTACACCTGCGCAACCTGATGGTTCTGCGGATCTTACATACATTGCAACCGTGGCAAGGCAAATAGCGGAGTCTATTGAAAAGGACTGTCTTGTTGTGGTTAAATCTACTGTGCCGGTGGGTACCAACGACAAGGTGGAACAGTTCATACACGACTTCCTTGTTAATGATGTGAAGGTGGAAGTAGCTTCCAACCCTGAGTTTCTGGCACAGGGTTCTGCAGATCATGACACACTTAATGCATCAAGAATTATAATAGGAACGGAGAGCAAATGGGCTGAAGACATGTTGAAGGATATATACAAGCCTTTTAATCTCCCGATAATATCCGTAAGCAGACGGTCTGCTGAAATGATTAAGTATGCTTCAAATGACTTTCTAGCTCTTAAGATATCATATATGAATGATATGGCAAATCTCTGCGAGCTGGTGGGAGCCGATATACAGGAAGTGGCTCTTGGCATGTCCTATGATGAAAGAATAGGAGCAAAGTTTTTGAATGCCGGAGTGGGTTTTGGAGGCTCTTGCTTTCCAAAGGATACCAAAGCTCTCAGTTATCTTGCAGAGCCGAATGGATACGTTTTGAGAACCGTAAGGGCATGCATAGATGTGAATAATGACCAGAAGACCATACTATATAAAAAGGCATCCAAACGTTTAATAACCTTTAATGGGTTGAAGGTTGCAATACTTGGAGTTACCTTCAAACCGGGTACTGACGATCTGAGGGAAGCTCCATCTCTTGCAAACATTCCGCTTCTTTTGGAGCATGGCGCCTGTATATATGCGTATGATCCCGTAGGTCTTGATAATTTGAAGAAGTTTTACCCTGAAGGCAACCATAAAAAAGGTTCTATTACGTATGCAAAGACAATTGAAGATGCGTTGAAGGATGCAAATGTTTGCTTTATCTTTACGGAGTGGAAGCAGATAAAGGATGTAAAGCCTGAAACT
>JAAYLF010000048.1 GCA_012522035.1 Clostridiaceae bacterium | reverse complement strand
TCCTTTTCCAGCTGGTAGGCACGCCACTGCTCACGGATTTTTCTTGGAACGCTTCTTGCATCATCGCCTGTAATTGTCTTTACCATCTGTTGTGTTATTGTGCTTCCGCCATGGCTGGACATGCCTGGAATGAAATATCCCAGGAAAGCACTTACTGTTCTTTTTATGTCCACGCCAGGATGGGTGTAAAACCTTTCATCTTCTATGGCAATAAAGGCATTCAGCAGGTGCTTTGGTACAACTTCAATGTCCACTTCGGACCTGTTTATGTTGTCGGAACCCTTAAGTTCGGCAATTACATTGCCATCAGCATCATAGATGTATGATGTGAAGCCGGTAATGTACAAATCCTCTTCGTCCAAAGTGTCTGTTGTAATTATGCAGCCTGCAACAACACCAATCAAAAGACCGCCAAGCACGCAAGCAATGACAAGGGATATTGCTATTGCAGTCTTTATGGTGATTGATAAAGACTTCAAGAATGCCTTGACAACTTTTGGCATTTTATTCTCGTTTTCTTTTGCTTTCTTGTTTTTCTTTTGCATAACAAGCATCCTCTTTCGAGTTAATTGCAGACTTTTTCTGCTATATAATTATAGCAAAAAAACGTAAAAAAGCAATTAACAGAAAGATAACTTAATTATTCACACAATTTCGCCCAAATGTATATCATAATATTAGTATGATATACGGGGTGTCAATATGTCATCAAAACTCAACAGAATCGCTTACAGGCGGTATAAAAGGGAAATATCAAGACCGTATATTAAGACTGTTGTAAGAATAATTCTTGTTCCTGCTATTTCATTACTTGCTCTTTACGTTCTTTACATTATTGACTGATAAATACAATCCCACGCATTATGCGTGGGATTTTTGATCTTAGTTGTAGTATACGTATTCAAGGGGATTCTTTATTACTCCGTTTAGATGGACTTCAAAATGCAGGTGAGGACCTGTTGAACGACCTGTGCTTCCGACTTGTCCGATTCTTTGTCCTTTGTTGACTACTGCACCGGTTTTTACCTCGATCTTGGACAGGTGCTTGTAATATGTTTTGTAGCCATTGCCGTGATCAATGATTATATGGTTGCCGGAAGAGGAATTGAATCCTGTATAGATAACAGTTCCGTATGCTGCACTGTATATTGGTGTACCTGTAACAGCACCTATATCTATTCCGTTATGGTATCTTGTTTCTCCTGTAAAAGGATCCCTCCGATAACCAAATCTTGAAGTAAGTCTTCCGGTCACTGGCTTATAATCAGGATATCTTCTTCTATAGTCCTCGATTTTTTCCTTTTCCTTGTCAAGCTTTGCAAGCAAATCCTTTGCTTCTTCGGTATCACCCAATGATTCTTTAATAATCAACTGGGCTTCCTGGATCTGATTTGTTGCTGTGTACATATTGCCCGAACGGGAAATAAGTCCGCTAAAAATATCGAGATTTTTAATCATATCAAGAATCTCTTGCAGCACAGCGTCTTTCTCAGAGCTGATATCCTCAAAGTTCTTTTCGATTTCAGAAAGTTCTTCTTTTTGCTTATGAATTATTTCCAGATGATCTTTTGTTTCCTGATCAAGTTTGACAATTGAATTTGTAATGTTTTCTAGGTTGCTATTCAATTGGCTGTTCTTTTCAATAAGCATCTGGTTCTTCTTGTTTAATTCGTCGATACTCATTTTAAGGTCAGATATGTAAAAAAGAAACCCCGATATGATTACTGCTGACGACACTATGGCATATGCAGCTGATTTCTGGGGGAATATATCTGAGAACAATAAATTAAGGTCCTTTTTACGGTCACTGTTAAGAGGGAGTTTCTTAATCCAGTTTGTTTCGTATGTACAACTTCTGTCCTGAAGAGCTTTCCTAATAATCTTTTTGTCTGCTTTATTTAAAGGTCTAAAGCGCATAAGTATTATTCCTCTCAAAATTTAAGTTTCTAAAATCAAAAGTATAATATCATGATTCACTTAGTTTGTAAAGGGGTAATTACAAAAATATTAATATTTTTTTCATAATAATTATTGTAACGGAGTGATGCATGTCAACTTGAAAACCATGACAAAAGAGATATAATAGAAAGGTATAGAATAGAATAAAGGAAGGATTAATGATGATTAGAAAAATCGTACCATTGTTGATAGTATTGGCTGTGTTTATGACAGCTTGCACGAAAGCTGATAAACAAGATAAAACAACAATAAATGTCGCTGCATTGAAGGGTCCAACCGGAATGGGCATGATCAAACTGATTAATGATGCTGAAAAGGGCAGCACGAAGAATGAGTATAACATTACTCTGGCAGGATCACCTGATGAGATTACAGGAAAAATTGTAAGTGGTGAGATTCAAATTGCTGCTCTGCCTATAAATCTTGCTGCAAACCTTTACAACAAAACCAACGGGAAAATACAACTTCTGGCATTGAACACCTTAGGTGTTTTGTATGTGCTGGAAAAGGGTGAGGAGATAAATTCTGTTTCAGACTTGGAAGGCAGAAAGATATTTGCTACAGGACAAGGCGCCACACCAGAGTATGTTCTTGATTATATTCTAAAGAAGAACAATATAAATGCAGAAGTGGAATACAAGACCGAGCATTCCGAGCTTGCAGCGCTTGCATTGTCTGGCAATGCAGACATAGTAATGCTTCCTGAACCCTTTGTAACCAATGTACTTTCCAAGGATGCAGGTTTCAGGATAGCATTGGATTTGACTGAAGAATTTGAAAAGGTAAGTGAAGGAACAATTCTTTCCATGGGATGCATTGTAGTAAACAAGGAATTTGCCGATAAGAACAGACAGGCGGTGAATAACTTCATTGATGAATACAAGGCATCAACCGAGTTTGTAAACAATAATATTTCCGAAGCTTCCGAGTTGATTGTCAAGCATGGTATTCTTGCAAGCAAGGAGCTTGCAGAGAAAGCCATACCCAACTGCAACATAGTGTGTATTGATGGCAGCGAAATGGAACAGAAAATCAAAGGATTTTATGAACTGCTGAATGAATACAATCCAAACTCAATTGGCGGAAAACTGCATGGTGATGATTTTTACTACAGGAGGTTGGCAGTATAAGAAAATTTCTCAGAACATTAGTTGTATTGACAGTATATTTACTTATATGGGTTATGCTGGCCAAAGTGGTGGATGAGGAAATATTGATACCAAAGCCCGTAAATGTTTTTAAAAGCTTTGTGACTCTTTCCAAAACCACTTTGTTCTGGCATTCCATCATGTTATCCATTGCACGCATTCTGATTGGTTTTTTTCTTGCCCTTGTTGTTGGCACTTTGTTTGCAATCTTGACAGTAAAGAGCAGATTAGTAATGGATTTGTTTTATCCGTTAATCAGCAGCGTGAAGGCGACACCCGTCGCCTCCTTTATAATCCTTGCATTGTTTTGGCTTACAACCGGCAGAGTGCCAATATTCATATGCTTTCTTATGG
>JAAYLF010000378.1 GCA_012522035.1 Clostridiaceae bacterium | reverse complement strand
GAGAAGAAACAAAGTGACTCTTGACTTGGCCTCTACCGACCTTTTGAAGTACATATACTCAAATTAAATATGGTTCTTATGCTGTTTTTTCTTATTTTTTTGGGGACATTTTCAAATACGGTTGACACTTAATGAAAAGTGTTGGTTTCCTTTAACATCTGGCATAACATGTCCCTACACCAATATGTATGATTCTATCGAAAATACTAAACTACGACTGTACAAACTATTATTTTGAAATTGATTACGAGGAAGATGACAAAATTAATTGTTAGTACAGATGAGAAATTGTCATCAACAGCGAACCGGAATTCAACGACAAAGGCGACAGGGCTTTTATCACAACGATCGTTGCGTTAATTGCACAAAAAAATGGATAGATAACCGATAAAGAAGTTTGCTATATTGACGAAGAGCTTATTGCCAACGAGCAGAAATATGATGGGTTCTACGTTTTCGGATTCAGGACTGACTATGAAATAATTACAGAGAAAGAGATGAAAAAATATTTAAGCTCACTAAAAAGTAAAAACATTACGCATTTTTATTGACATATTAAGAAGTCTACAAACCCACTAAAGCAAGAGTTTGTCGACTTTTATCTTTCTACAAGTATCAAAGATGAAATTTTGACATATGTCAAGTATTTTTTAAGAAAAATTTTAAAAAGTACTTTTGTATCATAGAAATATATGATATACTATCCTCTGCGACTGATATACTTTCTGCTGGTGTGGCTCAGAGGTAGAGCAGCGCACTCGTAATGCGCAGGTCGTGGGTTCGAGTCCCACCACCAGCTCCAAAAGCTCCCACTTGACACCAATTCAGTACAATGATTATTAATGTCAAATGACATAGAGTTATTATACCTCTTAACCCATGTGTGCAGAATTAATTTGTCCTATATAGTGTGGCCGATCCACTTACTTCCACTCCGAAATAATAATACCTATCCGGTCTTCCGGGCCAGTATCTGTATCTGATTTTTTATGAAGGGCATGGTTCTTAGCTCTTGCTTCCTTCAGCACCACAACATCAACATTCTGAGACTTTATTTCCTAAGAAAATAAATCAAAATCAATAAATTCCTTATTCTCTTTTTCCGACTTTATATAGTCGCGGCAATGCTGGATATTATATGTCATCAGCCTTATTACCCTTAAAATGTCCCTGCATTGTTTCTATTCACATACGTCTTAAATTATTCTTGCCGCAGTTATATTATTATTCCAACACCCATATTTCAACATTTTTTTTAATATACAAACACATTTTTAATATACCTGCGGATTTAAATATATAATATCTTGAGTTTAACAGTTAGAATTTAAAAAAACCTCCATAAACCCTTGTAATTAGTGGGTTTGTGAGGTTTTGTTTATTTCAGAAAAATGTTGTGTATTTATGGTCACTTTTTGGTATCTGCAATTAGTTGCCTGATGTCGCCTGCTTTTAGGAAGCGTCTATCCAGTCTCAAATTCAAAGCCTCACCCAAATCTTTTAGTATTTGGTCATAGTAGGT
>JAAYLF010000377.1 GCA_012522035.1 Clostridiaceae bacterium | reverse complement strand
TTATATCTGTTTTGGAACGATAATAACCGTAATTTATGGCTATCGTACCTAATCCTCCACCGCCTACAAAACCGGACATGGCAGAATAACTTAATATGGTAGTTGTGGCTATAGCTGCTCCGGTAATAAGAGATGGTTTTGCTTCAGGAATCATAACTTTATATACAATTTGGAAGGTGGTTGCTCCCATAGACAATGATGCTTCTATTACGCCTTTGTCCACCTCTTTTAAGGAGCTTTCTACCAACCGGGCTATGAATGGTGCTGATGCTATAACTAGGGGAACAATAGTAGCAGTGGATCCAATTGTCGTACCAACAATAGCCCTGGTTATAGGCATTACTGCGACAAGAAGGATTATAAATGGGACTGAACGCAAGATATTGACAATACCACCTATAATTCTGTTGACAACAGGACTAGGCTTTATTCCTTCTTTATCAGTTATGACCAGAATAATACCAATTGGTAAACCAAAGACATAGGCTAATGTTGTAGAAATTACCGTCATATACAAGGATTCCAGGAATCCCTGGGCCACAAGTAAAAACATTTCACTGCTAAACATGGAATTTCCCCTCCTCATAAGTGAGATTTACGCTATCCAGATAAGATAGCATCATTCGTACGGTTTCCGGGTCTTCCGGAAGTTTAAGTATCATCTGGCCGAAAACCTTGCCGTCAATGTTTTTGGTATTAGCAAATACAATATTTACAGGTGCTTTTGATTTCAAAATCATATTTGCTATAATAGGTTCATCCGCAGATTTACCGTCGAAAACAATCCGCAAAAGTCTGCCTGTAACTTTGATTTCTTCAGAATATCCGCTTGCTGAAAAAATCAGTTTTCTGGCAGCCTGGGTTTTTGGATGACGGAATACTTCGTCAACCGTGCCGATTTCTTCTATACGGCTGTTGGCTATTATAGCTACCCGGTTACATATCTGCTCTATTACCTTCATTTCGTGGGTAATTATTACCACTGTTAAACCGAGCTTATTATTAAGCTCCTTTAAAAGCTCCAGGATGGACTGAGTTGTGTTTGGATCCAAGGCGCTGGTTGCTTCATCACACAGCAAAACCTTTGGATTAGTTGCAAGGGCTCGAGCGATGGCAACACGCTGCTTTTGACCGCCTGATAATTGTGAAGGATAAGAATTCTCTTTATCAGCCAGTCCTACTGTTTCTAGCAGCTGTTTTGCTCTTATCCTGGCTTCTTTGCGAGGTACACCGGCAAGTTCGAGAGGAAAACAAACATTGCCAAGGGCTGTTCGCTGCATCAGCAGGTTAAAACTCTGGAAAATCATGCCGATTGAACGTCGTACATGCTGCAGTTCACGCCCGGAAAGTAATGTAATATCCCTACCGTCAAATATTATATTGCCGGTCGTGGGCTTTTCCAGAAGATTTATGCATCTGACCAGTGTGCTTTTCCCTGCACCGGAAAGCCCGATGATTCCAAATATCTCCCCTCTGTTAATTGATATATTAATGTTATCAAGAACAGTTACAGCACTGTCACCATTGCCGAAAACCTTTTTTAAATTAATGATTTGAATTATTGGATTATCAGTAACCATATTTTTCTCAGCCACTTTATATTTTTCTCCTTCCATCCTTTAGGGGCAGAACTGATAATAGGCATAAAAAAATCGCCCCTAATAATTTTTATCAAGGACGATAGAATGATCATCGTGGTACCACCTTGCTTCGTCTGTACCTCGCGATACAGACCTCACGAAGTACGGATATATTATTAAATATATCGATACTTCTGCACTGTCACGGGTGCTCCCGTCGCAACCTGTGCACTAAATACAAGTTTATACTGATTAATTCCTAATAATGTCCAATTTCAATCCTCATATTGCTCAATAAAATTTTTGGTTTTTACTTGTACTTAATGCAGTCGGATGCGCAGCTCCAAGAC
>JAAYLF010000047.1 GCA_012522035.1 Clostridiaceae bacterium | reverse complement strand
TTTTCTCCTTAATTCCATATGTAGTGTGTATGCTTATATTATACCACATCACATATGAATAATGGAGGTTTGTGTTAAATTTTCAAGATGCAAACGTGTCAAGTCTTATACTTTTGACACCCTAATCTTTATTTAAAACAAAACATCAAAAAAGCCCCATATTTGGGGCTTTTCGTGGTTGCGGAGGAAGGATTTGAACCTACGACCTTCGGGTTATGAGCCCGACGAGCTACCAGCTGCTCCACTCCGCGTCAACTTTTTCTTTTGTCTTTCGACGGTTATAATTATAGCACAAACCACAAAAAAAACAACAACAAAACGGTAAACAAAATGTTAACACAGTTATGCCTATCTCATAATGGAAAACCTTACTACAAACAGCGGATTGAACTTGCTGAAGGATATGTTCAAAACAAACCTGTCATTGAAAATTCTGTAGGCACAAAGCTCTGATTCAAATCTCTCCTGCAGCATCTGAGGAAAGCTGAAGACAAAGTTCTTTGCATCATCCACATAAAGATCAATCTCAAAGAAGGATATGTCTTTCACGCTGCCTTCTTCTCTCCTGTTCCTTATATCATATGTCCTTACTTCATCAAGTGTGTCTAAGTAATCCATCAGCATTTGGGTAACTGCAATCACTTCCGCTTTTGCAAACTTCTCCATTGCAAGCTCGTGGTTGAAAGAAAGATTTTCAGGCAAGTTCCTAAACAGCGCATAGGAGGAGTTCGCACAAGTGTTTAGCTTCGCATAATATGCCCTGCCCTTTATTCTTTCCTCATGCGACTCAAAATCCCATACAGGAAAGAGTTCAAAATCATTAACACCGCACTCATCCATAACAAGTCTGCAGGCAGCTTCATAAGCATCCTCTCCATCCTTGATAAAGGATTCAGGGCACTTCCAAGCTTCGTTGTCCGAACAGAGTGCCCACTTGCCATTATACCTTGGCAGAACAAGTACCATATCCAAATTTTTAAATGTATTTATCGGAAATTCTTTAATCATGCCCTATCAAACCCAATAAGTTATTTTACCCTGTAGGATTTGGCAAAGAAAGCTATGCCATATCCTAAAAATGCATTTACATAATAAAGTAGAGCCCAAATAATCGCCGCCGGTCTGGGCTCAACAAACATTAGAAATGCAAAAAATCCTGTGATTAAACTCGCAATTGAGTTTATTGCCATCTTCCCTGTAAGCAGGTAAGAAAAGAATCCTGAAACGAAACACGAAAGAGGAATAAATATGTGACTTTGCATTATATTCTGTACAGCAGAAGACTCAAACAATACAAGATTAAGAGAACGGAATATGGCTTGAAAAAACACATTAACAGCTAGTACAAACAGAAAGCATCCAATCTTCGAGTATGTACTCTTGCTTGTGTTTGCATTATTATCTAACCCCATATTTATCTCCAGTCACGCCTGATTAGAAATAAGATACTTCTTCTTCGTATTCTTCCTCTTCCCCGACGTCGTCGTAAATGTCCACGTTGTATGGAGCTACTATGTACACATGTTCAGAAATTCTCTGAGCATTGCCGTCTATAGCGTAGCAGCATCCGTAAATAAAGTCGAGAATTCTCATTTTGTCTTCTTTTCTCTTCAGATGCTCAAAATTAATTACAACAGTGGTACGCTCTCTCAACTTGGCACAAATCTCAGTACAGTCCTTATACTCAGTAGGTCTTGATAAAACAACACTCAGATTATTGTCCGAATGTTTAATACCAAGTATCCTGCTGGATTCCTGCTTATCCTTTGCTTTTTCACTGCTTTTGCTTTGATCCTCAAAGAAAGTGGACGCCTGAGTTGACGTTTTTCTTGTTGATGTCGGGTTGTTGTTGTAAACCATGCTGGAAATTCTAGTGCTTCTTGCACTGTCACCACCAGATGCCATTCTTGTTTCTTCCACTGATTCATCTTCGTAGTAACTCTCAGTATAGGTTTCCTCTTCGTACTCGTCGTAATCCTCAACCAGTGTGTTGAAACCCAAGAAGTTTTTGACTGTTTCAGTCAGCTTTGCCATAATGCATGCCTCCCTTGTCTTTTGTCGATAGTAAAAATTCTTTTGTAAAAATTAATGGAAAATGCTAGAACCAACTCTTATCATATTGGCTCCTTCTTCTATGGCAATTTCAAAATCATTGCTCATTCCCATAGAAAGGTAGTCCATATTGATATTATGCATACTGTTTTTGGAAATGTCAACATATATTTCATGAGTCCTGGAAAATATTTTTCTCAGTTCCTTTTCAGGACAATCATATGGTGCCATGGTCATAAGTCCTTTTATCCTGATATGCTCCATCTTTGAAACCTCTTCAAGAAACTCATATGTCATATCAGGATCCAAGCCATATTTCTGCTCTTCTCCAGAAACATTCAACTGGAGCAGGCAATCTACCACCTTGTTTATTTTCCTGGCCTGGTTATCAATTTCCTTTGCCAGCCTGATACTGTCAACAGAATGTATCAGCTTAACCTTGTCAACAATATATTTAACCTTGTTCCTCTGTAGATGCCCTATAAAATGCCAGTTAAGGTCGTACTCTGCAAGGTTCTCATACTTCTTCAAAAAGTCTTGCGCCCTGTTCTCTCCAAAATCCACCATCCCTGCTTTGTATGCCCTAATAACCTCATCCACACCAACGGTCTTGCATACAGCAACAACATGTATATCTTCTGGTTTCCTGCCTGATTTGGCAGCACTTTTTGCAATTCTTTCTCTTAATTCCTCAATATTCCTCTCTATGTTCATTTTACTTGACAACCTCTCCTTCCTTCACTTTTTCATGATTGACAACAAAAATGTCATTGTATCTGACACCCGGTGTGGTATCGTCATCAAATTTTGTCTTTGATGATATAATTGCATACTCATCATTCCTTGCCAATACGTTAACATAAACATATTCAACAAAGTTTGCGCGTACCAGTGCAATCCTTGCAGTTACTCTTGCTTCGTCCCAGTCACTAAGACATCTTAAAGGCACCAACATGCCTTCCTGATGTTCCAGTATCACATCAACCTCGACACTTCTTTTGGAAACGCAGCTTGCAAGAGCTGAACTGGTTTCCAGTATGGCAACTTCTCCATTAACAGAAACCACCTTTGCATATGTCTCATATTTTCTGTCTCTTGCCTTTACTGTTACCGTTTTCCCTTCCTCAAAACCATCCAGTTTGTCAGTATCTACCGCTATATAGTAGCTAACTCCAGGAGTTATTCTTGCCACCACATCTCCGTATAAAACATTTTTGTTGGCTGTATTCGATATTTTTGTATCAAGGGACGCAAGTTCTTTTAAGCCCACACCATTAAAATCCAGAGTGTTAAAAAGTCCAATTGCCTCATCTACATGAAATGAAACAACTCCGGCATGGTCTGACCTAATCTCATGCATTTTTCCTTTCAACAGATTTTGCAGCTCCACTCTCTTTTTCTGAAGGCTTTGAATGTATGCATCCTTTGATTCAGCATTCATAGTAAGTTCATTACGCATCTCAAACAAGGAATCAAGTTCCCTTTTCAGATTCAGGAAATTGCTCATGTTTCCCTTCATCGAGCAAACAGCAATATCGTTTCTTAGCTTTTCGATTTCCTTGTCAATAACAGTAACATCCTCGCTTATCAACGCTTCCGATTCTCCCTTTGAGTTTTGGGCGGTAGTTATTCTTTGCTCGATTTTTCTAAGCTCATTCAAATATTCTTCCAAACCCTCGGAAACAACATAAGCAACAAGTTGTCCAACCCCAACCTTCTCTCCCTCGCTGACTACAGGAACAAGTCTGCCTGAGTGGCTTGCAGTTATCTTTATTTCCTCCCTTAGGAAATATGCAGTGCCGGACACCTTCTTCTCAATGGAACCATATTTCACATAGCTTGTCCGTATACGGTTGTCCAGTTTGCCTTGGGTAATGTTAACGACCAATACCAGCAGAATAACTGCTGTAAAAATCATGGTTACAGCAAATCCTGCCAGCTTGTTCTTTCTTCTCTTCCTGATGTATCTTTTTCTTTTCTGACTTCGCTCTTCCTCATCAGGTTTTTTATGTATCCTGGCAGGTGCAGGCTCGCTAAACAAAGCAGTCTTGCTGACCGCTATTTCAAGCTCGTCATTTGCTTCATGTATAACATCTTTACTCTTTTTCTTCCTGTCGTCTCGGCTTTTGTATAAAGGCATCTGTAACACCCTTTTTTCTTTTGTATTCTCATTTTATACGTATCATTACAGGATGTCAATTCATGACATTCTTTGCTGCAATAAGAGCTGCAAGCTTTACATGTTCGTACATAAGACCACCCTGCATGTATGCTATATATGGTTCTTTTATTGGCCCATCAGCGCTAAGCTCAATGGAGGCGCCTTGCACGAACGCACCAGCAGCCATTATAACCTGATGGGTATATCCAGGCATGTCTCCAGGTATGGGAGTTACAAAAGAATCCACTGGCGCTGCCTTCTGTATTGCCTCACAGTATTTTATAAGTTTTTCAGGATCATTGAACTTGATTGCCTGCACAATGTCACTCCTGTCAGCTTGCCAGGATGGCGATGTGTCATAGCCAAGTCTTTCAAACAATGCAGCCATGAATACCGCTCCTTTGAGACATTCCGATACCACGTGAGGCGCAAGAAAGAACCCTTGGATAATGTTCCTTATGGCGCCTATGGATGCTCCTACACGTTTTCCAAGTCCGGGTGCTGTAAGCCTGTTGGCACACAGTTTAACAATACTCTCCTTGCCTGCTACGTATCCGCCGCCGTTCAAGGCAAGTCCTCCGCCTGGATTCTTGATGAGGGAGCCGGCAATAATATCAGCACCTACTTCACTGGGTTCCTTGTAACATACAAACTCCCCGTAACAGTTGTCCACCATGCATATGGTGTTCCTGTTCTTTGACTTCACAGTCTTGATGATATCCCTTATGCTTTCAATAGAAAGAGCCTTTCTGTAGCTGTACCCTCTTGAACGCTGTATCAGTGCAAGTTTGGTGTTCTCATTTACCGCCTCAAATATCTTTTCCAAATCCGGCTCGTCATTTGGCAAAAGATCCACCTGCTCATACTTGACTCCAAATTCAAGCAAGGAACCTGGTGTTGGTTTTGTACCAATAACTGATTCCAGTGTGTCGTAGGGTTTCCCTGCGCAACTAAGCATCGTATCGCCAGGTCTTAGTATTCCAAACAAACATATGGCCAAGGCATGGGTTCCTGATACAATCTGGTTTCTAACCAATGCATCTTCAGTTTTAAATACTTCAGAATATATTTCCTCAATTATCTCCCTGCCAATATCGTTGTACCCATAACCTGTGGTTCCAAGCAAATGCCTGTCTGACAATCCCATTTCCTGCATTGCTGAAAGAACTTTTAGTTGGTTGTACTCTTTAATATTATCGATTTCTTTGAATTTTTCTTTAATCTGGTCTTCAATCTCCTGACTTAAACGAAAAAGATCATCGTTTATTCCATATTCATTCCTCAAAAGGTTTTTCAACATAACACCCATCCAATTCATGATAAATATAACGAGGAATAATTTTATCACATTACTTGCTATTAATCAAACAATGGATGCCATTTAGACATCCACTGTATCATCCATTATTTCTTTTTTTTCTTAATTACCGACAAAGCAACCACAACAGCCGCTATAACAACAACACCTACTGCAACAAGGATATATACCAGAGTATTGCCACCCTCTTTGTCATCC
>JAAYLF010000376.1 GCA_012522035.1 Clostridiaceae bacterium | reverse complement strand
CTTGACAACATACCATATATTGGACAGTTTTCCGCATCCACTCCCAACATCTATGTAACTACTGGTTACAGAAAATGGGGAATGACAGGTTCCATGGTTGGAGCAAAGATTGTTACCGACATGATACTTGGCCAAAACGAAACAGAAAACTATCGAGAAGTATTCAATCCGCAGAGATTCAATCTTTCCGCTTCAGCTGTAAACCTATTTAAAGATACCGTCAAAGCTGTAAAAGGCCTTGCCAAGGAGAAATTCACAATACCAAAAGAGGAACTTAAAGAAGTTAAAAATGGAGAAGGAAAAGTTATTGAGTTTCAAGGCAAAAAAGTAGGTGTATACAGAGATGAAGAAGGAACTGTATACACCGTATCAACAAAATGTTCCCATTTAGGATGCCAATTGGAATGGAATCCGGACGAAAAATCCTGGGATTGTCCATGCCACGGATCAAGATTTGATTACAAAGGTTTTGTCATAGACAACCCTGCCATCCATCCAGTGAACTTTCTGGAGGATTAGATTACAAAATTCCCATTCCTGAATATCGGCGTTGGATTGTCATTCTCATCGTATCCTGTAATTTCAAGGTCAGGTGTTCCTATCATGAAATCCACATGGGTGAGGGAGTTGTTAAGACCATGTCTTTCAAGTTCTTCCTCACTCATATTTGTGCCGTTTTCAATACTGGAGGGATAAGCTTTACCCAAAGCCAGATGACAGGAAGCGTTTTCATCAAACAATGTATTAAAGAAGATGATTCCCATTCTGGAGATTGGTGAATCGTATGGAACAAGCGCCACCTCTCCAAGTCTTTTTGCTCCCTCAAAGGACTCCAGCATGTTCTTGAGAGAATCATAGCCCTTCTCTGCAGTATAATTCACAACCTCTCCATCCTTGAAATCCAACACAAAGTTCTCTATCAAAGTTCCCTGATAGCTAAGAGGCATCGAACTTACTACCCTGCCCTCGGCAAAATTCTTGTCAGGAGCTGAAAATATCTCTTCAGTAGGCATGTTGGCAATGAATGGTATGCCGTTTTGTGTTACATTACTGCCTCCTGCCCATATGTGGTTCCTGGCAAGACCCACCTTGAAGTCGGTACCCAGACTGTTCTTGAAATGCAGGTAGGAAAACTGTTTCTCATTAAGGAATTCATACCTTCTCTTTAGTGTTTCAACATGCTCTTCCCATGCCTCTACCGCATTTCCGCCGCCAACTCTGACAGATTTCAAAATAGCGTCCCATAGCAAGGAAACCGAGTCATCCCCCTTGTCAAACACCTTCTTTGCCCATCTTTCAGCAGGAACTGAAATGACAGTCCATGCACACTGGTTTGACATGGTGTAGTCATAGAATTCCTTAAGGGCAGTGTTTGATGCAATTGATGCATCTCTAAGCCTTGCAGGATCCACATCCCTTAACAAGTCAGGATCAGATGCGGCAATGCTTACAAAACACGCTCCCCTTCTTGCATACATAAGCCTTTGCTCAACAGCCCAATTCGGGAACTCTTTGAATACTTCCCTGTCGGCAAAGTCATACTTCAATTTTGTCATCAGCTCGTCATTCCAAATTGTAATGACCTCTCTGGCACCTAAAGCGTACGCTTCCTCGGCAATCATTCTGCCAAAATATGCACACTCTACAGGGCAGCTTAAAACAAGTTCCTGTCCCTTTTGCAGATTAACTCCCAGCCTTACTGTCAGGCGGGCATACTCGCGAAGTTTCTCATTAAAATTGCTTTCCAGTATTATCACCTATCAAATTTTAATTAAAAGCATCTGGATGTAGTATTTTTGCAAGTTCCAAAAGACCATCGGCAAGACGCGGACCCTGTCTTGTAATTATGTTTTCGTCCAGTTCAAATACCTTGCCCTCTTTTACGGCAGTCAAATCTTCATAACCGGGCGAAGACATGAATCCTTGTTTGGTATCCCATCTGTCAGAACAGATAATGAGCTCAGGGTCTTTTTCAATCAGAGCCTCCTTGCTATAGGACCATCCCTGTTCATTCTTTGCGATATTGTCTCCTCCGGCCATTTCAATAAGAAAACTAATGAAGGTGTCTCCCGTGGCAGTGTAATCCCCGTATTCGCCATATCCAACAATATAATATACCGTGGGCTTTTCCAAGTCTTTTACCTTGTTTGCAACGTCTGCGACCTTTTCCTTCATGTCTTCGACGATCTCAAAAGCTTTGGAGTTTGCGTTAAGAATGTTTCCAATCATCAAGATCGTGTCATAAACACCTTCAAAACTGCTTTGATCATCGATTACAAACACCGGGACGCCATTCTGCCTCATCTGGTTGATATAGTCGGGCATAACTGTTCCGGAAACAAGGACAATGTCTGCCTCAAGGTCAATCACTTTCTCCACATTGGGAGTCATCAAGTCTCCTATGGATTCGACTTCGGAAACCTGTTCAGGATAATCGTCATAATCCGTTCTGCCAACAAGTTTGTCCCCTTTTCCCAGAGCATAAACAGTTTCCGTAAGATTGGGACCAATTGTGATTATCTTCTCAGGCTCCTTTTCAACCGTAAACTTGTTGCCCTGCGTGTCTGTTATTGTCAAGGGGTACTCGGTCTCGTCAGTTGTCTGTACCGGGGTTGACTTCGGTTTCGGATTGTTCTCCGAAAGGGTACAGCTTGCCAAAACAAACAATAAAACAATCACCATAACAATTGTTATGGACTTCTTAATACTTTTTGTCATAATTTCCCTCCGAAATTATTTATTTTCTCTCATTCCCGGCAGGTCTCCTGGCTTAAACCTCAAGCCGCATACCATACCTTCCCAGTTTCCCAGTGGTATGAACTGGTCGTCAAAACCAGTCATGGCATGCGTAAGTTAATACAGTAGCGGGGGCTGCTGCGGATTCTCACCGCATTCCCTATTAAAGCAAAAAGCTACCTGGGAACAGACTTAATATTACATTGCAAAAATACATATGTCAACAAAATATGTATGTAACTAAATCACTGTACTTGATTTTTTACAGAGTATAATGTACCTTGTATAAATAAAAAAGCACAAGGAGTTCTTGTTTATGGAGTATTTTATCGCATTTCTTGAAGGAATAATCACATTCATATCACCCTGCCTTCTTCCAATGCTGCCCGTGTACGTCTCATACTTCTCAGGACAGGACAATACGAGCAAAAAAGACACATTCCTTAATTCATTAGGGTTTGTTTTTGGCTTTACAACCATATTCGTAACCTTGGGAGCCTTGGCAGGCACATTGGGAAGATTCCTTACAAAATACAGCACTTATGTGAATATTGTGCTGGGGCTGGCAATGATCCTTTTGGGTTTAAGCATGGCAGGCCTTTTCAACCTTCCCTTTTTTAAAGGCGGGAAAGGATTTAATATAACCGGCAAGAAAATGAACATGGGAAGATCCTTTGTGTTTGGTGTGGTATACTCTGTTAGTTGGACGCCTTGTGTGGGAGCTTTTTTAGGTTCAGCTCTGATGATGGCTGCTTCCAAAGGAGAAAGCCTTACAGGGATAATAATGCTGCTGCTATACTCCTTTGGTCTTGGAGTTCCCTTTGTAGTCAGCGCAATACTGATAGACAGAATAAAGAACACCTTCAATTTTATCAAGAGGAATTATAGAGTAATAAATATTGTGTCAGGTTCTCTGCTTGTGATATTCGGAATACTACTTGCCACAGGACTTATGGGACATTTCCTGAGATTGCTTTCGTTTTAGTCATAAAGCTGCCGCAGTGGCGGCAGCTTTAATGTCATTGATTCTTCTTCGTTGCCCTTACAGCAAGCACTATGATAGCCGCGCAAACAACAACTCCGGCAGCTATAATTCCAATGATTATACCCAAATTACTATTGCCTGAGTCATCTGATTTTAAAGCAGTTGTCGCTGCTGGTTTTTCAGTTTCCTTCACTTCTTCCGTTGGAGACGGTGTCGGTGTAGGATCCGGTGTTGGAGTTGGCTCGAACTCGTAAGTAAAAGCCAGGTTATCTATATTCACAGCCTTGTTTCGGATGCCTATGGCCAGCTGACTTGACTCAGGATTGAGTCTTGAATTCTCAACCTTCAACATCTCATTGCCTTCCGCATCATGAATTATCGCTGTTTTGAAGTATGTATAGTTCTCCTCTTCAAACACCAGCTCTTCATCATAAGTTCCCGGATCCGACATGGTTATTGTCGATACCTTCTCATTGTTCAGATAGATTTCCACCTTTTCACCATCGTCAACAAACTTCAAATTAAAGAACTTGGAAATGTCAAACCCTTCTGGATAAGGAAAATCGTAGTACCGGTGTCCAATGTTAATACCATCCGTCTCATATGTTTTTATTGCAACTCTTAATGCATCCGCTCTTGGCATTACCATTATGCCGCTGCTGCCTTGGG
>JAAYLF010000375.1 GCA_012522035.1 Clostridiaceae bacterium | reverse complement strand
TTAAATAGACAAGTACGCAAGTATTTTTTTGACTCAAAATGAATTATTGATACATAAGATGGAGGAATATTAATGACAGATTCTTTAGACAACATATGGAAAAAATGCCTCAACACGTTAAGCGCGGACATACAGCCAACCTTGTTCAATGCGTATATTATGAGTATAACTCCATTGGAAATAACAGAGGACATAATAGCCTTTGAAGTTCCAGAAGCATTCCTGTTAAACACAATAGAAAACAAGTTTTACCCACATATTAGAAATGCAATTACTTTGCACACCAGCAAAGAATATAGATTGCATTTTTATTTGCCCGGTCAGTACAAGAAGAAGGAACCGGAGAACAAACAAGTATTACCAAGATTCAACTCCCATTTGAATGGCCGATATACATTTGATTCCTTTATAACAGGGAACAGCAACCGAATGGCTTATGCTGCCGCCGTTGCCATATCTTCAAGTCCAGGCAAGGCATATAATCCTTTGTTTATTTATGGACAATCCGGGCTTGGCAAAACCCATCTTATGCATGCAATAGGAAATGAGATTTTAAGCAAGGATCCCAATCAAAAGGTGCTTTATGTTACCTCTGAAACTTTTACAAACGAATTTATTGAGGCACTTGAGCAAAAAAAGAATGACGAGTTCAGAAACAAGTATAGAAAGATTGACGTTCTGCTGATCGACGACATTCAGTTCATCTCAAGACGAGAGAGAACACAGGAAGAGTTTTTCTATACTTTCAACTCACTCTACAGTGAAGGAAAGCAGATAGTAGTATCAAGTGACAGGCCATTAAATGAGATAAGCATTCTAGAAGACCGTTTGCGTACCAGATTTGCCTGGGGTCTGATAGCGGACATACAAGCACCAGACTTTGAAACCAAAGTAGCCATATTGAAAAGAAAAGCAGACGAAAACAACATAATCGTTGAGAAAAACATTTTGGAACATATAGCATTTCATACAGGGGACAATATTAGAGAACTGGAAGGTATAATAAACCACTTGACCATATCCTCCTCACAAGGAAGGAAAATTGATCTGAACCTGGCAAAAGAGGCATTAAGGCACTTGCAAAAAGCAGAAACAAAGGAAATTACCCCAAAGGTTATTATAGATGTGGTATCAAGGTATTATAACCTCACTGTTGAGGACATACTATCAAAGAAGAGAAACAAGGAAATAGCATTTCCCAGACAGATAGCAATGTATTTGTGCCGTGAACTTTCCAATCTGTCTTTTCCCGAAATAGGGGAAGCTTTTGGAGGAAAGAACCATACTACAGTCATGTATGCTCATGAACAGATATCAAAAAAGTGTGAAGAGAGCTTTGATCTCAGAGATACGATAGAAGAAATAAAAAAGTCAATTGTTTGCTGATTTCAACCTTATCCACAAGTTATCAACAGAATTCTGTTGATAAGTGCACAACTTCCTGTGGATAACTTGTGGATAGATTCGTTATAAAAACCTTCTGTTGATAAGCTGTGTATAAGAACATGAGTTATCCCCAGGTTATTGACAGTTGTTTCACAGGAAAAAAAATGATATATAATAATAGTAGGAAAAATACTTATCCACATTTTACACAACCCCTACTACTAATACTACTAAAAAGAAATATATATAATAATACATACAGGGAGGATGCTATATGAAATTCACATGCAATAGAGACAATTTGGTAGAAGCTGTAAATGTAGTACAGAGAGCCATATCAGGAAAAACAACAATGCCTATACTTGAAGGCATATTGATAGAGGTTGTTGAAGAGCTTAAGATGACTGCTAATGATCTGGATCTTGGCATAACTTATGAAATTCCTGCGATAATAGAAGAAGTGGGCTCCGTACTTGTTTCTTCCAAGACCTTTGCTGATATTGTAAGAAAACTACCCGATATTTACGTTACAATAGAAACTTCAGAAGCCAACAATCTTATCATTATAACCAGCGGAAAAGCTAGATTTGAAATAACCATGATGGACATAGATGAATATCCACAGGTCAGTTTCATAGACGAGGATGAATCGGTAACCTTTGAAAATGAGGTTCTTAAAGGTCTTATCAAGCAAAGCATATTTGCTACAGCAGATGATGATACCAAGCCCATGTTCAAGGGAGTATTCATTGACAAGGAAGGAAAGACAATCAATTTTGTTGCTCTTTGCAACAGCAAAATGGCTGTCAAGCATGCTGCTATGAATAATGACAAGGAGTTCAAGATCCTTGTTCCAAAGAGGATACTCAGCGAGGTATACAAGGTACTGCAGCTTTCGGATGAAGACATGGCCATGGCTTGGTCAAATACCCAGGTAATGTTTTTCAACAGCCATTTCAAAATAATATCCAGATTAATAAACAGTGATTACTTGAAGTACAGGGATCTGATTCCTAGAGAGGACAAGCTGCATGTTGTGGTATCTACAAAAGACTTTCTAAATGCAATTGAGCGTTCAGCTCTTGTAATGCAGGACAGTTCCAAGTATCCAATGGTACTGACTACGGACATGGATGAGATTGTTATCACAGCCAAGGCAGAAAAAGGCTTTTCAGAGGAAAGACTCCCTGCCCAGGTAAATGGCTCAAGCATAACAATAGGGTTTAACACTTCAAATTTCATTGACTGCCTAAAGGTCATTGATGATGAAAACATATCCCTGCATTTTACAACAAGTTTGGGTCCATGCATTGTAAGGGGCGAAGAATACGACGACTATGTATTTCTTGTAATGCCAGTTAGATTGAGATAAAGAGGTTATAATTATTTATGGACGAGACAAAAATATTGATTAATACCTAATACATCAAACTCGACCAGTTCCTAAAGTGGTGTGGTATCGCCGATACAGGCGGTACTGCAAGGGAAATTATTCTTGGCGAGGATGTTTATGTGAATGGCGAAATTGAAACAAGAAGAGGAAGAAAGCTAAGACCTAGAGACAAGGTCGAAGTTTTTGGAAAAACTTTCTTTGTTTCCGCGAGCGGTGAAGACATTGACAGTTGACTCTCTTAGATTGGAAAATTTCCGAAACTACCATAATGCTGAATTGAATTTTTGTGATGGCATTAATATCTTTCAGGGTTTGAACGGACAGGGAAAAACAAATCTTCTGGAATCCATATATATATGTTCCGTTGGAAAATCTTTCAGGACCTCGAAAGATATTGAGATGATAAATCATGAAAAGGATTATTTTGCTGTAAATGTCGGTATAAAGAATGATGCAACCGACAAAATTTTTATCAGATATGACAGACAGAAGCAAAAAGCTATAGCTGTCAACGGTATATTTCTAAGAAAGTCGGGACAGCTAATGGGCGCGCTTTTGTGTGTCCTTTTTTCTCCTGAGGATTTACAGATTTTTTCTGAAGGTCCTTCAAGAAGAAGAAGATTTCTCGATATTGCAATAAGTCAGTTGAATCCTCTTTACTATTATAACCTTCAACAATATGCCAAACTTACATGTCAAAAGAATTTGCAGCTGAAACAGATAAAGAAGAATCCAAATCAAAAAGATATCCTATTTATCTGGAATGAGCAGATAGCCGAATATGGTTCAAAGATAATTTTGGAAAGACTTAAGTTCATAGATGTATTGAAGGAACTTGCCAGCGAGAGCCATGCATATATTTCAGATGATAAGGAAAAGCTCGTTTTGGAGTATGAGAATACCATAGAGCTTAACAATTACGATGAAAGTTATATTAAAGAAACTTACATAAAAGCACTGGAAAAGGTGATGACTAGAGAAATAGAAAGGGAAGTTAGCCTTATCGGCCCTCACAGGGATGATGTAAGTTTCAGGCTCAATGATCTGGAACTAAAAAAATTCGGCTCTCAAGGGCAAAAGAGAACCGCAGTACTTTCTTTAAAGATAGCAGAGATTGAAAT
>JAAYLF010000374.1 GCA_012522035.1 Clostridiaceae bacterium | reverse complement strand
CATTTATATAGTGTTGAAAATGTTGATTTACTTAAAGTAAGCGCCATTTTTGGTGCAAATGCATCTGGAAAAAGCAAGCTTGTTGAAGCGATGGGGTTTGCTTGCCATGTTATTAATGCAGAGATTCCTGTTAGTGCTTCCAACCAGTTTTGCAAGCTAAAAGAAGCGAATAAACACAAGCCGTCAACTTTTGAGTTTGAGTTTTGTGTTAATGAAATGTTTTATGCATACGGTTTTTCTGCCATTTTGTCACAGCGCACAGTTGTTGCTGAGTGGCTTTACAGACTAAATCCAGATAAAGACAAACAGGAGTGCATTTTTGAGAGAGTGAAAGACAAGTCAGGTTCATATAGTTTGAGTCTGAACAAACTCTACTTGAACCTATCGGATGAGGAAGCAAATTCGCTACAAGTCATTAATGACTTTTTAGATAAAGACAGAGTATTGTTCTTGAAGACCATAAATGAGAGTAAAAAGGCTATAGGAAAGAAGAACTATAAATGCTTTGTTGTAGTCTATAAATTCTTTTCAGAAGATATTGAGTTCATTATGCCTGATTCAACAATAAAGAGTCTTAAATGTTACGAAGAAAGTGATAGTAGTTTTCAATTGTTTCTTAAGGCTGTTAATAGTTTCGATACAGGCATTGTAAATATAAGAGAGGAAAATATTGAGTTTGAAGAGCTGAAAGAAAGAGTTCCAGAACATATTTATAATAAAATATGCAATAGTTTGGAGGAACACCAAGGTGAGAGTAGTTGTTATGGATTGATTTTGTCTGGTCCTACAGGGTGGTATCGGATAGAGTGGGATAAAGAGAGCAAAGTAACAGTGACCACTATTATACTTAATCATAAAAACAGTGTTTTTGATTTTACTTTTTCCGAAGAGTCTGATGGAACGAAGCGGATATTTGAATTATTGCGGATAGTTATTCAGAACAAAGAAGGAGGTGTATATATTGTTGATGAGCTGGAGAGGAGCTTGCATCCTAAGGTAAGTGAAAGACTAATTCAGTTATTCATAAAACATGCAAAAGGAAAGAGGACTCAGCTCATTTTCACAACTCATGAAACGTCCATGATGTCGCAGAATATATTTAGAAGAGATGAAATCTGGTTTGTAGAAAAGAATGAACATAATGCATCAGAAATTTATTCGCTGGATAAGTTTAGTGAAAGGTATGATCGCAAACTTGATAAAGCTTATCTGGAAGGAAGGTACGGAGCTTTGCCTATTTTTGCAGAGATAGAGCAAGAAAGGGGTGAAGAATAATGCCCCTTCGCGAATATCGTCCTCTTACAAGAGAGGCTGATGTTAAGCAGACTGGTGAATATAGAGTTAAGTACTATGTCTTATGTGAAGGTCAGAATACAGAGTGGTTTTATTTTACAGAGCTGTGTAAGCACAAAAAAAGCTTAGGGATACATGATTCCATAGAGATTATCCCTCTAGAGAAAACGGGGGAGCATGCTGGATGGAGTAATCCTAAGAAACTTCTTGAATTAGCTGAAAGCAAACGACAGGAGCTTAAGGCGGATGAAAACTCTACTTATACTAAAGATGATAGATTTGTAATAGTGTTTGACTTAGACATTTTTAACAAGATTGAAGAAAGAGAGTACAAGGAAATATTAAGAAAAATAAAAGAAGATGAGATACCTGTAGTTTCAAACCCTTGCTATGACTTGTGGTTGTTATTACATAAAGCAAATGCTTACAATTTATACATAAGACCCAACCAGGAAGACATATTAAAAAATGGACATATTAGCCAAAAACACACATATACAAGTGATTTGGCTTCAAAAGCACTTGGGTTTAGCACAAAGGGTAAGAATGCAGAGGATTTTGCAAGACTAATGTGCAAAGTAGATATTGCAATTAATGAAGAAAAGAATATCTGTGAAGATGTAAATAGCATGTTGAATAAAATAGGTTGTAACATGGGTGCATTTATTGAGATGCTTAGAACAAAACATTATGAGTAGAACCCGCTATTATGTTTGATAATAATTGGACTAGGTCAGGAAACTACGTGCAAATGCCCACATTCAAGGATGACTTGATGTGGGTCTTTATTTGCATTTTTCAACTCAAAATTAACAGAAAGTTTAAATAAAACTCCTAAGAAATACCACTTATAGAAGAAAATGCAGCGTCTTAAATTACATATATAGTGCAGGGAAAAAACCTGCGTTTAAAAAAGTTTTGGGAGGTGTTTCATGTGAATAGAATTCAACGGGAATGGAAAATGCATGAATGGGAGAGGATCCTGGTGCAAAATGGTTGGTACAAGCATAGAAGCGGAAAAGGCTCCCATCAGATATGGACAAACGGAAAGGCAAAAATGGCAGTGCCAAGGAAACTAAACTCCATGATTGCCTTGAGATTAATCAAGGAACACAATATTGTTGTCGGATAAGTAGGAAAAATACATTTATGTAATTGACATTATCTTGTTTGTTCAGCTAATATTTTTATATCAAAGGAAAAAGGAATGTAAAGGAGCGGTAAAAGGTATGAGGATTGTCAGAAAAATTCTTTGTGTATTGCTTGTCGGGGTGTTGGTCTTTTCTACATACTCAGGACATTTTGACAGTTATACGCCAAAGTACCAGTACAAGGAGTATGATAAAAGCATGTATACCATGGACAGAAACAAGTTGACAATAGGTGTATTTGACTTTGCTTCACACCTTATGACGGAGGAGCATTTGAAAGTACTTAAAGAATGTGGAATAGACTACATAATACATACTGGCAACTCCGATGAGTTTTACAGGTTGTGCGAGGAATATGGAGTTGGCATATTTGCCAAGAACCTAAACACCAAAAGATATATTGCAAGCACACCGCGCGAAGCTGTAGACGGTATTGAGGCTTTTGAAAACTTTGGAGCAAGATACAAGGATTATCCAAGTCTGTATGGTGACGATATATATGACGAACCGGGAGCATATTTCTTTGATTTGTTTGCAGAAATAGTTGAGGTGTACAGAAAAGAGAAGCCTGAAAAGATTCCATTCTTTAATCTGCATCCAATGTACTGTCCCGATTACAACTACTATCTTGGAACTACTACATATGAAGAGTACATAGACCTTTATGTGGAGAAGGTGGATACCGACTACATATGTTTTGACATTTATCCTTTTGACAATTCAGAGTATGGCATATACCACAATTTCCTGTACAACATGGATTTGGTGGCCAATGCATGCAGGGAAAGCGGCCGTGACTTCTGGGTTATAACTCAGGCGGGGGCAAACAACATGACATATGAACTCAGGAAGGAACAAGTTGGATGGCAGCTGTATACCTCCCTTGCATACGGTGCTGTATCATTAATCCATGCATGCTATACGCCCTGCTGGTGGGCTCCGAAGTCTTCCATTGTTGATAACAGTGGAAACAAGAATCCTTTGTACGATATTGTACAGGAATACAACAGACAGATTCACAATCTTTCCGATGTATTTATGAAGTACAAGAATCTTGGTGTTGTTCCTATGGGAAAACCAACAAACTTCAAACTGGCACCTCAGTTTGAAAAGCAGAATGAGGTTAACAAGGAAAGAGACTTCAGCATAAAGAAGCTGAAGAAGTTCAAGAACATCAAGTCCGACAATGCGGTACTCATAGGCTGTTTCAAGGAAAAAGATGGTGATGGATACGCCGCCTTGTTTGTTAACTCGGTGGATCCATACAAGGAGAAGAATACTTGCACTGTTACCTTTAAGGCAAGTTCGAAAGCAAAGGTTACGGCATACATAAAAGGTGAACCTGTAGTGTTGAAGCCGGTTAATGGTGTTTACACAATACAGATTGACTCGGGCGACGGTGTAATCGTCACGATAGACTAGACGGGACTGCCATGAGAAAAAGAGATTTGCTTTTTGTTCTCTCGTTGGTTACTGTCGTGGTGTTTCTGCATGGCTGCACGAAAGAAAAAGCAATCGACCCAAAGGAGTTTACAGACGGAAACCTAATTGTTGAGCCTGATGAAAGCAAGTATGTCCATGCATTGGCTGAGGAAGGATATATTATCTATTCTCCGCACAACAAAGGTTACCGATAAGGTCCTACCATATTTGTAAATGCCGATGGTTCCATTGATGCGTGGTTTGCATCTCCGGGTGGGGCAGGCCAATGGGATTGGATATATTATCGCTCGTCCACGGATGGAGGGAAAACCTGGAGTGAGGAGCACTGTGCAATACAAGGCACTCCTGACTCCATGGATTTGTACTCCACCTGTGACCCCGGGGTTGTAAAAATCGGTGAATACTATTATCTCGGTTATACTTCTACAGTGGATTTGGGAGGCGTTGCAAACAACATGTTTGTTGCCCGTTCCAAAGATCCCAAAGGACCCTATGACAAATGGAATGGTTCTGGCTGGGGAGGAGACCCCTGGCCTGTCATATACTATGATGAAGATCCTTCCACATGGGGTGCGGGCGAACCAAGCTTTGTTTTGATGGGCGACAAGTTATACATTTACTACTCATGGAAAACCAAGAACAAAGACGGCAAAGCTGTAAACAGTACAAGGCTTGCCATTGCTGATGCAACGGATCCAAACTGGCCTGCCACTTTGGAATACATGGGGGATGTGTTGGATGGCAACAAATATAATATAGATTCTGCGGATGTAAAGTTCATAGACGATTTTGGAAAGTTTGTTGCGGTTGCAGCCAAAGACAGATTTACCACAAACAGCTGTATTGCTGTATTTGAATCTGTAGATGGCATCAATTTTAGGCCCACAGGAACAATCAAGACAAACATTGCCCAGTATGCACACAACTGCGGAATTTCAGGAAGACCAAACGGACATATTAGGCTTAAGGATCCTGCGTATCTTTCATACAGCTTTGGTGAAGAAGTGCCTGTTTGGGCCACATATTTTCACCCAATAACGTGGTATGAGGATGAATCTGATGAGGATCCTGAAAGAAAAGCCAGAAACAGATATGTAAAGGTGGAATTGTCCGAGTTGAAAGATTTTGTAGGTACCGCTCTTGTGGTCTCACCTACAATTATTGAAATATATGAAGGTCAGCTTAATGTGCCCATACCACTGGCATGGTATGATGGCTGGTTCCGTGGATTTGGTACAGACCCCAATGCCAAAGGTGTAAAGTATTACGGGTATGATAAAAAAGTAATTGATATAAAGGAAGGCAGGATCAGTGCTGTTTTCAAAGGCATAACACCTGTTCATGTGGAACTTGATGGTTTCCGCTTTACATTCAAGGTGTTTGTTTATCCTAAGAAGGATAAACTGTCTAGAGACAAGGTGGATGATATAAAGCCGGTCATTGATGAGTACAAAGTGTCTTTGGATTCAAATATAGAGAAGCAAATTAGAGTGCATGTCTTTTTTGAAGATTACACATGGACTGAAACCGAACTTGGAAAACATGAGGAAGGTGAAGGGAACAATTTAACGGGTGTGGTCTTATTCAGCAACTACGACACAACCCTTATCTCAATCTCCGAAAACGGTTTCATTACTCCAAAAGCCAAGGGTGCTACTGAAGTTACAGTATCATATGGCGGACTTGAGACCAAGGTAAGAGTTGTTGTAGAATAAAATGTCATCAACTGAGAGCGAAATCTCTCAGTTGATATTTTGAAAGTCTGATGTTACTTATAGAT
>JAAYLF010000373.1 GCA_012522035.1 Clostridiaceae bacterium | reverse complement strand
GTATTATACCACTGGACTCCCTGACAGTATAAAACATTACGTAACGTCACAATCAAGGGTTTTAACACAAAATTTACAAATAGATGATTGGTTGCAAATTCTGCATGAAAATTATAGAATTTAGTAAAAAAATATTACTAAAATCCGATTTATTTAATATAATATATTTGAAAAATTAGAAATTACCTTGGTAGGCGATGCGCATTGGTTTTGGACGGCAAAAAATGTACTTGCAGAATGTCTGAGGGGGATTATGTATCGCCAACTGTTAGAATAAAAACAACACAATTAACTACCTCCTGTATTATTGGATAACTACAGCATTCTGCACAAAGATAATGGGACGCAAGCTGACGCGTCCCATTATCGCAATTATATGTGGAGGTGTAATTATGAGAATTATTGCAAATCACGCTCATGTCTTTCAAGAATCTGTACAACCGCATGGATCCATTTCTGCACTCAAGCAAGTTATGGATGAGTGCGGTATAAGTCAGGCAGTAGCTTTTGCTCCTTTTCCGAAACACTTCAACCATGATGAGGCACCAAATACAAACCCCAACAGGTGGCTGTGTTCAGAAATAAAAGATGATGACAGACTTTATTGTTTTGGAGTTATTGATATGGAAAAGGATAATGTTGCCGATCAGGTGCAGGAAATATATGACCTTGGATTAAACGGAATAAAAATGCATCCTGCTTATCAACATTTTGCCGTAGACGATAGAAAAGTATATGCGGTTTATGAGAAAGCGGAACAATTGGGGCTTCCAATTTCTTTTCATACAGGAGTACATAATGCAAGAATACGTCAGAGCCACACCTTGTTGTTTGATGAGGTTGCGTTTAATTTCAAAAATCTTAGATTTACCCTTGAACATGTTGGAGGGTATTCCTTTTCAATGAAGCAGTAGCGGTTATGGCCAACAACCCTAAAAATACATATGCCGGACTAACCAGCGTGTTTGACAGAGGCACAAACAGATGCTGGTATTTAGGCATTGAAAAAGTTGAAGAACTCATATGGCAGACAAGTGCAAAACGTTTGATTTTTGGCTTGGATTTTCCATATAACGGGCCTGACAAGATAAAAGAAGCCATCTCCTGTATTTTATCACTAAACATTGATGATGAAGACAAGGAGAGAATTCTTGGAGGAAACCTTCTTGAGTTTATGAGGCTGTCACATAATGTCCAGTGAGAATATATGGGCTTTTTCTTCTCCCCAGGTGGAAATTGGTGTGAAGCTGATTGACTTTACTGTTTCGTCAAACTCAACAACTACCAGCCTCTGGTAGTTGTTCTCTTCCTTTTGCAAAAGCCTGGTTCCTTGAGGTGTTTCTGCTGTTACAACAAATCCTTTTACCAGAGTTTTTGGCACATAAAAGTCCGTATTTTCCAATGGGTAATAACAAGGCATGTTGTGAGTTTTCCGGTTAAGGTTGCTGTCAAACACAATTCTCAAGCCTTTTGTTTTCACATATTGCTCGTATGAAAACACAATACTCTCTCCAAGATTAAGGTAAACGCCGTTATCCTCATCTTCTATTGGCCTGTCATATCCATTCCTTATGTTCTCATATTTTTCATCCAATACTGCTTCTTTTGTAAGAGGTGTTATTTCTCTTTTCATGAATGGCAGATAGCAGTCATCAAACATCAGAAGCTTTTGAAGCTCCTTTATTCTGCTTTCGTAAACTCCTCTTGGCGAAATATTGTATTTCACGCAAAGGGATGCGGCAATTCCAACAGCCTGACCCAGCACGCTGCAAGTGCCCATGACTCTTGTAGAGCTCAAGGCTGCGTGAGTGACGCTTATGTTTCTTCCTGCAAAGAACAGGTTTTCAATATTTTTAGAATACAGAACCCGATAGGGGATTCCGTAGGGGGAAGGAGTGGGATGGTGGGTTGTGGGTTTTCCTTTATGTCTGAATCCTCCTGGAGGATGATCATCCATGGTCCAACCGCCATAGGCTACTATGTCTTCGAATCTGCCTTCCTTTTCCATGTCATTTTGGGTCATTATGTAGTCTCCGACGTACCTTAGGCTTTCTCTTTTTCCAGGCAGGAACCCAATCCAGTCAAGCACGCAGTTTTCTACACCATGGTCTCCATGGTTTTTCATATGGTCCCAAACCCCAAATGCAATCTTAAGAAGTTCGTCTTTTATTGATTCAGTATCGTATATTGTATCTTCTTCTCCTCCCAGTTCTATCCACCAGAAGTTGGAGCCAATTTGATGGCTGCGGTATTGCAAATCATCTTCACTGAATTTGCATGCAAATTCAGGAGGTATGAAGGTGGATTTTGAATTTGTCTCTCTTATTTGAAACAAAATACTGTGTCCCATGGTTTTTCTGTCAGCCTTCTCCGGCTGAATTGATTCGCCAAACTCGTCCCTGGATTCTCTTCCAACCCTGTATTCGGCATTTGTCAGAGGAGCAAGTATACTGTCTCCGGAACAGTCGGCAAAGTATTTTGCGTAAATCTGGTGTTTTGTCTGGGTGGTGGTTTGCCATCCGGTGACGGACTTGATTAGGTTTCCCTCCATTTCTGCATCCAAACAGCTGCAGTTGAGCAGCAGTGTTATGTTCTCATTCTCTTTGACTTTTTCATATAGGATGCTGTCCCAGATATGGTAGTTTGGAGGATTGTTTCTGTACAAGTTCTCAAGAATAAGTTCTTCAAGAATACCTGTTTCCCTGTTGTTCTTGCCTCTTGCACCGCAAATCCACATACGTATTTCAGAAGACGCATTGCCGCCAAGGACAGGTCTGTCCTGCATAAGAGCAACCTTGACTCCTTGTCTTGCACAAGACAAGGCTGCACAAACGCCGGCCATACCTCCTCCTACTACACAAAAATCCACATGATGCTTGATTTCCCTCATTTGTATCACCTTTTAGGTTCCTTTTCCTGTTGATATGGATAATTATATCCTTGCATGTTTTTCACAGTCGTTCGTTTTTCGGATCATATGCATTTTCCTGTTCAAAAAACATACAAGATACTGCCTTGCTGCTTGTAAAGGTGGTATGCAAACAGTATAATGCAATTAAAGATGTGTAAATCGAAGGGTATGGTGAGGGAAGTGCCATGGCATGTTCTGAAAGCGATCTTTTGTATTATCTTGATAAAAGTGAAGCCAAGTCGTTTATAAAGCTTGCGGGAGTGCGCCTGTTTCCATCAGGCTACACATATGGTCCCCATAAACATGATGACATTGAGATAGTGTGCGTTGACAGCGGCGTGTGTATTATAAAGTTTGTTAACGAGAATAAAGATGTGTATGTAAACAAAGGGGAAGGGATAATCATATATCCTGAAGTCAATCACAAGTTTATCATCGATGACAAGGCCAAATGCCGCATTACGCAAATACAGTTTGCTCTTTCAGATTTGGATTATGTGGAAGAGCTGTCAAAGTCCTATGAGTTTATTAACAGTATTTATTCCAAAAAGCAGTATGAAGTAATTGATTCCTGCCTGGAGGTAAAAGGCTGCATAAACCGGATAAACAACAACATGCAGTCGCGTACCCTGATTATGCTGTATATTGTGGAACTGGTTGTTCATCTGTCAAACAGTTTGTCCAAAGTCCATCATGATACTGTTCAGGACAAGAAACTTCAGAGCATTATTGAGTATATAAACATGCATTTGTCTGTCAAAATTGTGATTGAAAAAATGTGTGATGAGTTTGGCATCAGTTCCCGCTACTTGCGAAAGAAATTCAAGGAAGCTTTTGGAGTTAACGTAAACCATTACATAACCATTCAGCGCATAAATCTTGCCAAAAAGCTTCTTGCAGACCGTTCACTTTCCGTTGTAAAAGTGGCAGGTGAAGCAGGTTTCAGCAGCTCGCAATATTTTAGCCACGTGTTTAAGAAAATGGTTGGCGTAACGCCAACCGAGTACAGGATAAATCATTACAGGTCAAAAACGAGCTTCTAATAGTTGTAGTCGTTGATGGTTATGCTTACAGTGCCGCTTGCTTTTAACTTTCCGTATTCCACCACCACCGTTATTTCACACTGTCCGGGTTCAATTGCTTTGAATACCCCGTTTTCTATTACTGCTATGTTTTCATTGCTGCTGTAATACTTTACTTTCAAGTCCTTTGGCAGTACGACCAAATCCTTGTTTACGACAACGCCTATGGGAAGTTCATTACCAACATAGATTTTGTCCGGCAGCAAGGGCAGGGCGGTTCTCAAAGGTGCAGGTTTCAGGAATGTATCGGTGGAAATTGTGATGCGCCCGTTGTTCTCAGCCCATAAAACAAGATAAGTATTAATCAAATGAAACGCCACCCATTCTTCCCTAAGGGAATAGGAATCGCTGTCGCCTGCCTGGTAATACTGGCCGGTATCACTGCGTGCCTGCATTGATAGAATCACTTCCATGCGGGCATGGGCGTAATCGATTGCTTTTACGGGGCAATCCCTGTCAAGATTGAACACATGGGCAAAGACATCAGAGGTGAAGAAGTTAAGCTGCCTGTCAACACCCCAATCCGTTCCAGTGGGATAATTTATTTTTGCGGATGCACTGCCGTCAGGATTTCTTTCATATATGTGGCGGCCTTTCATATTCTCATTGAATTTGCCAATATCCAGAGTAATTAGCGCACTGTAGATTTTTTTCGCATTGAAAACAAGTGCTTCCGGAATTTCCACGCCTCCAAAAGCGAAATACGCTGCTTTTGTCATGTTTTGGGTCAACACGGATGTCTGATAGTCAGGATGAATGATGTTGTGATTTACAACCGTTCCATCGCTGTTTATATTTGATCCGTTCAATATTTCCTTCAATCTGAACCTGTTTACAAGTTTGTTTGAAGAAACATCTTCCGGCAAGGCATAGGACGATATTATAAGTTCCAGGTTCTTGTACATCCACAGGTTATGGTTTTCATGATTCGGCATCATCATGCAGGCCAGGGTTGTTATGTTTGCATTCTATGCATTTTCTTCAGCCTTTGTATCTCCTTTGAAAATGATATTGCCTTTTTTGTCCATATAGTAGGGCACATCGTATGATATAAAGCGGTTTGCTTCGTGTACTACAACTTTTTTAATCCTTTCCTGATCTTCTGCATCAAAATCCTCCCAAAAGAGCCATCCGGAAAAACCTACGTCAGCTGCCCAAAAGGCACTCTGCCATTGAGCTCCCCAGCCATCTTCCGTGTTTGCAAGATGAGCTTTGGCAAGGGATTTTACCAGCTTCATCATCATTGTTTTGGCTTCCTCTGCTGGAACATTAGTAATGCCTTCATCATATATGTTCAGCTTTAAGGAAACTGCAAGAAGTCTTGCCATCTCCGATATGCTTCTTATAACTCCTTCCGATTTTCCGCCAATGCTTAAATACTCTTCATCCTGCTGCTTGTCAAAGTTTTTTACCTGTGTCCACCATGTGTTAACTGCATATTTGTTTGCATTGTTTATCGCTTGCACAAGATCTTTTGCAAGGTCGTCATCCAGGACATTCAAGTCAAGGCTGTCCCAGTTAATGGGGACTACATTGTCATCGTAATTAACTTCTTCGTCAGTTATTTTCTGCAGCAAAACCTGGCTGTTGTTTTTGGTACAGCCAAAAAGGGCAAGCAGGATTGGTAATAGTGCTGCAGCAAAAAGTCGTTTGCTCATTATTCGTCCCTCCAAAGAGTTTTTCTTTATTATACAGCCAGGCAAGTGGGAGGTCGTTCACATTTCGGAATTGCATACGAATTGTTGTTAAAAAGAAAACAAAGGTTATATGTGCATGGCAAAGGAAGATGCAACAGGTAAATACTGGCTCTTTTATGGGAAGAGTCATATATTGAATATGTGGCAGGTTAAAGCGATGGGCAAATTCCCCCCATCGCTTTAACTAACTGCTGGTATATTATACACAGGAGGTGAAGATGAGTTATGTTAAGGTGTTTTCTGGGAAAGGTAAATCTGGTTTGAACGGACTTTCGTTGGTGATGTTATACATTCCATTTTCTATTACCCATAAAGCCATGTAGGAGTGAATTGCATGCCACATGACCCATTCCTCCCTGCTTCTGTATCTGTCGCTGTCTGAAGACAGGTAGTACTGTCCATTTTCCGTTCTGCTTTGCATGGCTTTCATTACAGGCAGTCTTGCAAGCGCAAAATCTTTTGCTTTTAATGGCAGGTTTTTATCCAGTTTCAGCATGTCTGCATACACATCCATAAGGAAGAAGCATATTTGTCTGTCTGTACCCCAGTCTGTACCGTTTGGGTAATTTATTTCATGGGATGCACTCCCGTCGTGTTTTCTTTTGTAAATATACTGTCCTGCCATGTCCTTGTTCAGGTCTTTCAAATCAAGGTTGACAAAGCTTTCGTATATCGCATCTCCGTTGAAAATGACTGCTTGGGGTACTTTTTGATTTCCAAAGGCAAAGAAGACACCATTTAGAAGTTCTACCGCCATGGTTGCCTGATAATCAGGATGAATGATGCTGTGGTTGACCACGGTGCCATCCTCGTTGATGTTGGAACCTTTAAGAAGTTCATTAAGCTTAAAACCGTTTATTTCAATATCCCTCAACGTGTCGCTTGGTCTTGCAAAGGCTGAAAGCATAAGCTCCATGTTCTTATACATCCACAGGCTATAGTTTTCGTGATTGGGCATCATGGCACAAGATGCGGCAAGAATGTTGGAATTCCAGGCATTTTCTTCTGCTTTTGAATCGCCAGGAAACATGATGCCGCCGTTTCTGTCCATATAGTAGGGTACGGTGTAATCTATAAATCTGTTGGCTTCGGCAACCGTGCAGTTTTGAATGTATTTTTGATCTACTTTACTGAAATCGTTCCAAAAGAACCAGCCTGCAAGAGCAATGTCCGCTGCCCAATACGCACTTTGCCATGCATTTCCCCATCCTTCGGGAGTATTTGAACAATGATGTTTTGCCACGGATTTTATCAGCTTCAAAGCCATTTCCTTGGCTTCTTTTACTGGTACTCCAGTTCTCTTTTCGTCATATATGTCAAGGGCAATGCTTGCAGATAATGCAAGAGCCATATGGGTTAGAGGTCTTATGTTGTGTTCCTTGTTTCCTTTCATTGTCAGATATTCTTTATGGTTGTAATCATTAAAATTCCATACCTTGTTCCACCAGTCGTTTACAATATATCTGTTTCCGTTGTTTAAAATATGTATAATTCCTTCTGCCATCTCGCCGGTCAAAGTTTTTTTGTTCATGCTGTTCCAGTCAATAGGAACCACACTTGAATCTGTTAATGATGGCAGACATGTGTTTTTGTTCATTGTTTCACCTCAGGTATCTGTTTGAGATATTTTACTCCATATTCATCAGTTTTTCTTGTAATTTTATGCATGGATTCTAATTTTGAGTATGATAATCGGAACTTTTTTGAATTCATAGAAACTTCACCAAAAATATTTGCTCTGGATATATTATTTTGTTAAAATGTTGTCAAAGCCATATCCTATCGTAAGAAAGGTTATGGCATTAATCAGGAAACAAGGATAAATGTATATAGTAAAGAAAAAGGAGAGTATATCATGGCAGGATTATTTGATTTGACAAACAAGGTTGCAGTCGTTACAGGAGCTTCCTCAGGTCTGGGAATCCAGTTTGCAAAAGCATTGGCAAGGCAGGGGGCTAATGTTGCTTTGGTTGCAAGAAGAGTTGAAAGGCTTAACGACGTGAAGAAGGAGATAGAAGCGTTGGGTGTAAAAAGCCTTGCGGTTAAATGCGATGTCTCCAATGTAGAGGACATCAAGGCAGCGGTCAAGGAGATAGTTGATCATTTTGGAACAATAGATATTCTTGTGAACAACGCTGGAGTCGGTGCTGCGGAACCTGCAGAAACCCAGTCCGATGATACTTGGGAGTGGGTAATGAATGTCAATGTAAACGGCGTATATTATTTTGCCCGCGAGGTTGGCAAGATTATGATAGAGAAAAAGTATGGAAAGATTATAAATGTTGGATCCATACACAGCACGGTAGCCATGCCTGGACTGCCAATCAGTGCATACTGCACCTCAAAGGGTGGAGTTGAAATGC
>JAAYLF010000372.1 GCA_012522035.1 Clostridiaceae bacterium | reverse complement strand
TTTTTTGTGTTAAGTTTTCAAGGTGCAAATTCTATTTTCATGTCATAAAAAAATACTAATGACACTCTAATCATATAATCATAAAATAAAATGGAGGACAAAATAATGTCAACGCATTCTATTTATGAGTTTGTGGACAGGGAACAGGTTAACGAAATACTGGAAGCCTTTTACATATGCATAGGTCTTCCCATTGCTCTTCTTGACAAGGAAGGGGTCCGGGTAAAGTATTATGGAGACATGTGCAGTTACTGCAAGACTATAAAAAAGTATCAACCTGAGGGCTTGTGTGAGAAAACCTACACAAGGGCCAGTGATCTTGCAAAAAATCTGGGAGAATCATATATCTTTACTTGCAATGGCAACCTAAATCATATAATTCTTCCGCTTCTGAACAATGGCACAGTTGTAGGTTCAATCCTTGCAGGACCCTTTTTGCTTGACAAGCCTGATTCCACACTGATACAGGATATTGGGAAGAAATACAATATCCCAACGAATGCGCAATTTGACATGTATGACGAGCTGTCGAATGTAAAAATTATGCCTCCTACGCATGTTACCCATGCTGCAAGACTTCTAAATTATTTGTGTCACGATCTTACTGAAAAGAAAAACAAACCAAATATCAAGCAGATAAAACTGCACCAGCAGGCAAGAATTGGCGAATCCATACAAATGTATAAGGATACGGAGAATGAGAACGTCAACTATCCTTATGAAAAGGAAAAGGAACTGATAACAAAAGTAAAGCTGGGCAACATAGCGGATGCAAAGGGTATTCTGAATGATCTTTTGGGATACGTATTTTTCTCAGAAGGAAGCAATCTTGAAGCTATAAAAACAAGAGCTGTAGAACTTAGTTCGCTTTTATCCCGGGCTGCCATTGAAGGTGGGGCTGCTACGGACAGGATTCTTAAAATGAACAATTATTTCCTAAGAACAATACAGCAGATAGACAATTTGGAGGATCTTTGCTACCGACTGCAGGAGGTGGTGGTGGAGTTTACGGAAGCCATGTTCCACCAGATCCCCTTCAAGAACAGCGAGGTCATAAAGAAGGCGATCAAATACATTACAAAAAACTTCTCAAGGCAGATCACCCTTGAGGAAGTTGCATCCGTTGTACACTTGAGCCCCTCATATTTCTCAAGCCTGTTCAAGGAGTGCACCGGGTCTACTTTCAAGGAGTATCTGAATATGATAAGAGTGGAAGAAAGCAAAAGGCTTCTTGCCAACACCGATTACTCGATTATAGATATAGCCATTGCAACTGGTTTTGAAAGTCAAAGTTACTTTACCAAGATTTTTAAAAGATATACGGGTTATACACCCAAGCAGTTTAGATAACATATATGAAAGGGGAACTTGATTTGAAAAGAAAGATTGTGCTGGTTGTTTTAATGTCCTTGGTGCTGATGGTGATTTTGTCGGGCTGTATTCCTGGAGACGGAAAGCACAATGAGGAGAACAAGGCGGGCTTTTTCTGGGGAGTTTGGCATGGCTGGATTGCACCAATATCACTGATTGGCGGTATATTCAACAAGGATTTACGGGTTTATGAGGTGGCAAATACCGGCTGGTGGTATGACTTTGGCTTTTATATAGCAATCATATCTGGTTTTGGTGGCTTGTCATTAACAAGAAGAAATACGAAAAATGATTGATGTAATTAAAAATCAGGAATTTTGCTCCTGGTTATTTATGTTATAGGAAATTGCTCTACATCGGCATAAGGAAGAAAGCAGAAAAAATGTAAAATATATACATTAAGGGGTGAGTTTTGACTAGAAGATAAAAATTCCGCCTTCCTCGATATCATCTTCCAGACCATCCTTTTCGTGTAGAAATAAATCCATATCCAAAAGGTCGTCATCACTCATTTTTTTAATGTCTTCAGCAG
>JAAYLF010000371.1 GCA_012522035.1 Clostridiaceae bacterium | reverse complement strand
TTTCTAACCAAAGGATTCAAAACAACAAACAATTCAACAGTCATCAGAACTTTCTTTGAAAAACCCCAGGACTCCAGAGTCGAAAGCAAATATCCCATGGCTATACTGAAAAACACAATTTGAACAAATATGACAAAGGGGTAAGAATTAACAATTCTTGTTGTCAGGTACATCAAGAATGTATGGAAAACTGGATGCCAGTTGTCAAACTCGAAGGACTGTATCTGCTTCCACTGGGACACATTGTCTGGCGAGATTCCTCCTGGAAAGTATGCCAGAAATGTAACAAACAGGATGACAAAACAGATCAATGAGCAAAAAAAGAAAGTTCTTTTATTCAATTTTGATTTTTCTGCATTTACCTTGATATATTTGTTTTTTAGTTTGTGACAAAAGAACACAAGCAGATTGAAGAAGACGAATGCGTAAATAAAAAAACGCAATAAAGAGGCTACATGGATTTCACTGTATGCAAGAAAGGTAACCGCGGATATGTAAAATGAAAGACAGATGCAAAGAAGTGTAAACAGAATCCTTCTTGGCTTTGACATATCCTTGTAAAAACCTTTCACAAACTCCATGTATCCCTTTATTGAATATTTCATTTAAATCTATTCTCCCTTCAGTTTCTCATATCGTCGATTCCTGAAGTACAATGCGATATCCGTCAATACCATAATGATATTGGGAAAATAAAACCAAAACGCCAGATTGTATGTATGCGACATCAGCTTTGATATTATACCACACAAATACCCCAATGCAATAAAACACATGAATAAAAGGCTTTTGCCTTTTGTTGATTTTGAGCGTACTGATCTGATAATCGACATAGGCCAGGATACACCGAAGCAGACGATCATCAGTGTTTCAAGAATATCGTGCAATTCCATTTAATCTCCAATCCTTTCTAAATCATATCTTCAGGTTTGAACACCTTGTCAAACTCCTCTTCTGTAAGGAAACCCAGCTTCAAGCATGCTTCTTTTAGTGAAATATTCTCCTCATAGGCAAGTCTGGCAGTCCTGGCTGCATTCTCATATCCTATATAAGGATTAAGTGCAGTAACCAGCATTAAAGAATTATGCAGATTTGATCTCATCTTGTCCTTGTTTGCCTTTATGCCGGAGGCACAATTATCATTGAAAGAAACAATTGCATCTGACAAAAGCCTTACCGACTGTAAAAAGTTATATATACATACCGGCATGTAAACATTAAGCTGGAAGTTCCCCTGGGATGCGGCAATGGTTATTGTGGTGTCGTTGCCCATAACTTGTGCTGCCACCATGGTTAGTGCTTCACACTGGGTGGGATTTACTTTTCCAGGCATGATAGATGAACCTGGTTCATTCTCCGGAATTGAAATCTCGCCAAGACCGCATCTTGGACCACTGGCAAGGAACCGTACATCGTTTGCAATTTTCATCAAATCACAAGCAAGAGCTTTAATGGCGCCATGGGCATTGACAATTTCATTTTTGGAAGTTAGGGAATGAAACTTGTTTTGGCTTGTTCTAAACTTTTTTCCCGTAATCTCTGAAATTTGCTTTGCCACCTCCACATCAAATCCTTTGGGAGCATTCAAACCTGTTCCTACCGCAGTGCCACCCAAAGCGATATCACAAAGCCCGGTCAAAGAGTTTTCCATCATCTCTTTTGCCTTCTCAAGACTATATCTCCACCCGCTTATTTCCTGGGAAAAGGCAATGGGCGTTGCGTCCTGCAGATGAGTCCTTCCCGTCTTGACTATGCCTTCATTCTCTTTTTCAAGTCTTTTGAACGTTCCAATCAGTTTGTTCAGTGCCGGCAAAAGCCTGTCTTCGATCCCCAGGACAGCAGCAATATGCATAGCCGTTGGAAATGTATCGTTGGATGACTGACTCATGTTGACATCATCATTTGGATGAAGAAGCTTCTTTCCACATAACTCGTTTCCCCTGTTTGCAATTACTTCATTTACATTCATATTTGTCTGGGTGCCGCTTCCTGTCTGCCATACCACCAGCGGAAAGTGTTCATCCAGCTTTCCTTCCATAATCTCATCGCAAACATTGCAGATAACTTCCATCTTCTCTTGGGTCATCCTCGTTGGGTTTTGCTCATGGTTTGCCACCGCACAAGCCTTCTTGATTATGGCAAAAGCATATATTATTTCTTTTGGCATAAGTTCAAGACCAACACCAATTCTAAAATTCACAAGACTTCTCTGGGTCTGGGCTCCCCAGTATTTATCCGCTGGAACCCTTACCTCTCCCATCGAATCATGTTCCACTCGATACTCCATCCTTCCCTACTTCCTTTCTGTTTTCTTCCTACCATATAGTTATATCAAAACTCAATCATTTCCGCAATCCAAGACGCTTGTTAAGCCTTATCGTCTCAACAAGAGCACAGTACTTGTCCGCAATACAGATAATCAGTGCTTCCTTGTTCTTCGGTATCCTAGTTATATTTAGAGGCCACATGTGGCTCCTTATGGCGTGGCGTTCCTTTTCGGATATGTTAAAATACTTCACAGCGTTGTTGCATGCTATCTCCGCATGATGAAAGCCATGCAGTTTTCGTTCACTGTCTTCCTCATGCCAGTCGTACAGAAACAGATCATGAAGAATCGCAGCCTCGACAAGCGCCTTTTCATCCGCATTCAAGTTCAACTTTTGGTTTATAAGATAACTGATCCATGCCACGTTTTCGCAATGCTCAAGAGTTGTCGTGTTTCCATGCTGTATGTATTTGTCCATCTGCAGCACTATTTCATGCTCAAAGTATTCCCTCACAAGCTCCTCAAACCGCTGTTCCCTCAGCTGTCTTGCTATACGGTTCCTGTGACCAGGAAACTTGAAAATCCTTATACGCTGGACTGATTTGTTGTATAGATTTTCCTTGTACCCGAACAACTTGTCCACAATGTTTGTCATGCGGTTCTGAAAACCTTCCTCAATGGCAGTAACCTGCTTCTGAAAGTTTGTAAGAGATGAAACTGTAAGTGCCGTATCTATGGATAAAAGGGCAACAAACAAAAGAGAAAAAGCATCCAGCATTGGTTTTGGTGCTTTTTCAAGAAATAAATACAGCGCAGGAATCAAACCCTTCATCAGCACAATGGCTCCGACACCAAACGCAACAGAAGTAGGCATACTGCTTCTTCCCTTCAGATTCAATGGAAGAGTACTGTAGTCCCACCATCTAGCATTGAACAGCTTTTCAAGAAGCCAGGAGGTGAAGTATTCCAATATCATGCTTGTTGCAAAACCAAGAAGAAAAACAACCCACCAGCTGGGTTCAGGCAGATAGCCTTTCTCAGTAAGATCATGCATAAGAAAACATGCCAGTGAACCAAATCCATAAATCGGACAAACAGGTCCATATAAGAACCCTCTGTTGGCCCACTTTTTGTCCCTCAAGGTACAGTATATGCTTTCCCATACCCATCCAAGAAAACTGAAAAGAAAAAAAGCGACAACATACCTGTTCATCGCACCAACTTCCTTTCGGTTTCACATCTGCGGTTAAAAATATATTTCAGCAAGAAAGGTTTGACAAGTAGCCATAAAGTCAAAAGAACCTAACAAGGGTTCTATTTGCCTGTCACAAGCTGCGCAAGTTCCAAAGGTTCAACATATTTTCCATCCTTGTACGCGCGCATGTTGCCTCCTGATATTTCATCTATCAAAGCAATATGTCTGTCCTCTCCAACTCTTCCAAATTCCAGCTTTATATCGTAAAGCTCAATACCCCTTTCTGCCAGGTCCTGTTTAATAATGTCGGATATTCTTTTTGTAAGACCTTTTAAAGTATCGTATTCCTCCTGAGTCATGATACCCAGCATTACAAGGGCATCCTTTCCAATTGGAGGGTCGTTTCTTAAATCATCCTTCAAGGTAAACTCAACAAAACCGTCAAGCACTTGTCCTTCTTTGGCATACTTGCCATATCGTCTTATGAAGCTGCCTACCGCACGATAACGGCATATGACTTCAAGACCATCTCCAAAAGGTGTTGCCTTTTTTACCTTCATTGATACGTCATACAAGTCAGCTGATATATAGTGAGTGGGTACTCCCATCTCATTCAGCTTCTCGAAATAGTATTTAGTCATCCTAAGTCCGGCAAGACCTGCTCCTTCAATTGTCAAGCCTACTGCATTTGCTCCCGGATCAAACACACCATCTTCACCAGTTGCATCGTCCTTGAATTTCAAAAGTATGTTTCCATCTTCAAGTTCGTATACGTCTTTTGTCTTTCCCTTGTACACCAGCTTCATAACACAAATCCTTTCTGTTAATTTGTATACCCTAGTATATTATCACTAAAAAGGAAAAAAATAAATACATGCCCAACCAATTTTGTCAGGCATGTATTTATCAATTTTCCTATAACCTTATACCATTACTCTTCTTTTTCTTGAAAAAAACCAACTGACAAGGACAAAACCACCATAATGGGAAGTAGTAAAAATACATCACTTGTTTGAGGATTCTCATCAGCAGCTTCAGTTCCAAATACTGATATCTCACTTAGCATGTAGTATTGATTGCCCGGAGATGCAACTGTTCCGTATGCCACAATGCGTACGAATCTTGCCTTGACACCACCAAGCTCCTCATTTCTTATGTAATACTCCCCTGTCTTTTCATATGCACTGGTGTGACTCTTTGCTTCTGTGTAATTCTCACCATCCACACTAACAAGAATCTTGTAGAAATGGGCTCTTGTTGTACCAAAATTGAGCCTTATACCACCAAGCTCGTACACACCACCAAGGTCAAAGGTGAAATATGCATTATCACCAAGATGATTGCCTGTTCCTCCAACATGACCAATAACCTTTACCAGTGTTGCGTCATTTCCGTCGTATGCATTCTCTATTTTCGTTCCTTCAACAGGACTGTTGTCTGAGAATCCGTGCATTTCCCCGGAAACAATGGTTATCATGTTGTCTGGTTCCGATGTTGGTTCTATTGTAGGTTCGGTCGTAGGTTCTGTTGTGGGTTCCGCCGTCGGCTCAGGTGTAGGTTCTGTGGTTGGCTCTGTGGTTGGTTCTGTGGCAGGTTCCACATATTCAGTACCGTAAGCAGCAAACTCATAAACCTGATAGTTGTCAGACAAGGTAGTTCCATTGTCGAAGGCCGCAGTGGCTGAAAGCTTTATGTATCTTGCAACTCCCTCAACAGGTATGTTGAAATATCCATCGTGTCCATAACTGGTCTTGTTAAAGAAGCTATAAACCTTTTCAAAGTTCTCATTGTCCTGGCTTATGTATATGTCAAAACAAATTATTCGCTTGTTCCCAAGAGAAGGATGAGCCATCACCAAAGCTAATTTTTCCAGCTCGTACAAATCACCAAGGTCAATTAGAAAATGTGGATCATTCTTGTATTGACCATCTCCCTTGTGAGGAGCATAGTTTGCACTAGTTGTTGGATTTCCATCGGTAAGATGATCAAGAACTTGTCCAAAGTTAGGACCGCTGGCAAAGTTCTTCGCAACCACATCTGCCACTTCAATCCTGTTGGCTGTCACCACATCGGCCACTTTCCCGTATACGGCAACTTCTGCAAGATGATAGTTTTCGTTCAAATCTCTACTTTCATTAACATAAGCTCCTAGAGCCATCAGCTTTATGTATCTTGCCTGAATGTTCTTAACAATATTGAATTCACTGCCATTTGCACCGTACTCCTTGTCTGTAAATTCAAATATCTTCTCATATGAAATACCATCAACGCTTGTATATAGCTCAAAGTTGTGAGTTCTGACAGGATTTGCAAATATTACAGTAATTTTGCTTACATCGCAGACTTGTCCCAAATCAAAAAGAAAATACGTACCTTCCCTATACCTGTCTCCTGCCTTGTAAGCTGCATAGTTTGCAAAGGTTGAAGGATCTCCGTCGTATGCATTTGTCAGTTTCGTTCCAAAGTTTGGACCACCTGCAAAATAATTTGCAGTTACTGAAGAAAACTCAAGCTTTGCATCGTTTTCCGCAGAGGACTGATATTGTATAAGGCTGAACAAAAGACACAATCCTACTACAAACGCCATTATGCCTTTAAACTTCATATAAACCCCTCTTTCATAAATGGAATCTGTTTATTAATATTCTAATAACAGAAATGTTCCAATCATATAACTCTATTGATTTCATTGGATAGGAATAATAATATATTGATTTGAAACGTCAATTCAATCAAAATTATTTCAAAAACTTGAAAACAAATCAACATACTAATATTATCTTCAGGGCAATCAATATAATATATATTCACAAAGGATTTTGGGAGGTAAAATCATGAAGAGATTTATTATACTGTCTATAGTGCTGATCTCACTGGTCTTCTTTGGATGCCAAAAAGATAATGAAAAAGACCCTTCACCCACTCCATCTCCAACTGAGACGGAAAAGGTAGATAAAACAGATGCACCAACACCTGAACCAACAGAAGAAAAAACACCTGAACCAACAAAAGAACCATTACCAGGAGAACAACTGGGTATACCTCAGGATGATGCAGAAATCATATATCTGGATGATTTTGTTGACAATTACATAAACCCCGAAGCTCTTTTCAGATACAACAACGGGCACGAGGTTGTTGAAGAACAACTTTACCTGAGCACATACAAAGGAGTACCCGTAGAGTTGGTAGACACATATTCACCCGACTATTACTGCGAAGCAAAAGTAGACGGGATTTCACAAGTCCAGTTCCATCTTAGGTTTAAGACCTCTCACGAAAGAGCGGAAAAAGACCCTTGGATGGCAGCAATAATAGGTGTAAGAGTGTATGAACCCATGGGAAACAGTTTCAAACCTGCCGACGAAGATTCAGGCATATACGTGGCTGTTACCCAGATCAACAAAATTCTTGTTTACCACGGTGTACCTGGCCACTGGCCAAGAGGTGCCTTCAGCATGGAAATACCAAACGGTTTTGGCGAGATGTGCGAGCTTGTTATCGTGGATACAGGAGACAAGCTGTTCTACTACCAGAAGCTGGAGGGCTCTGAACCGACATTGTTCATGATCATTGAACTTTCCGATCAAATCAAATGCTTCGATGCAGATGGCAATGAAGTATACTCTGCCGACAACAACCTCAAGGAAGACAAGGGAGGATACTTCAAAATCTTTAATCACTTTGGAAGAACAGTAATTGACGAATTCTCTATAAAGGTGCGTTGATTGATATGACAAAAAATACACTAATTAAAATTGTCTGCTTTTTTATAGCCATAACACTACTGATAACCGCCTGCAGCAAAAACAACAATGGCAATAACAGCGACAATAATAAAACAGAATCAAAGGAGGCGCTTGAACTGTCAGTATACGCTGGAGTTGACGATTTAGGAAGGGTGCTACCTCTTGCTGGGGATAATGGTGTCCCTGCTTATGACAGCAACAAATATGTAGGAATCTTCTATTTTGTTTGGCATGGAGCAAGTCAGGTTCCAGGACCCTATGATGTAAGCAAAATTATTGAAAAGGACAAGGATGCGGCCAGATCCGACGAAGCATGGCAAGCAGCTGGTGGCGGTCCTGTTGGAACAAACCACTGGTGGGGAGAACCGTTGTTTGGCTACTTTAGGAACACAGACAGGTGGGTAATGTCAAAGGACGTTCAGATGCTTACCGATGCGGGCGTTGATTTTATAATCTTTGACTATTCCAACGGAAACTCATATACCCAAGCAGTACTTACAATGCTTGAAATATTGGACACCTTCCACAAGCAAGGGTTTAATGTTCCAAAAGTATCTTTCGTTACAAAAGCCGAGTCCGTTCGTCACATGAAGGAAATCTACAACGACATATACAAGTCCCATCCGGAGTATGAGCACCTTTGGTTCAAACTGGACGGCAAGCCTTTAATGATAGGCAACAACAAGTCACCCGATCTGGACCAGGAAGTAAAGGACTTTTTTACCATAAAGTACGCCCAGTGGCCAAGAGAGTCATACAGTGATGATGGTTTCCCCTGGATGGATTTCCAAAGACCACAGACCCTGTATGGAAAGGAATCAGGAACAACCATAATGAGCGTATCTGTGGCACAGCACTCGGGAACTCTTGCCCTAAGTTCCAGCGCTTTCTACGGAGATGACACCAACAAAACAAGAAGCTACCACAATGGCGCCAACGACAAAGCCGAAGATGCATACTTGTACGGTTACAACTTTGCAGAACAGTTTGAATATGCAATAAGTCAGAATCCCGATATAATATTTGTCACTGGCTGGAATGAATGGATAGCAACAAGGCAGAATCCAGGTAGTTGGAAATATATCGACGGCACACCAAACTACGAGCCAGTTATTCTTGTAGATGCAGCTGACATCAACAACTCAAGAGATATCCAGCCAATGCAGGGAGGTTTTGGCGACAACTATTACATGCAGCTCATAAGCTACATAAGAAAGTTTAAAGGGCTTGCGCCATACAATACAAATTTGCCTGAAAAGAGCACAACCTACGGAACAATAGATTTTTCAAATGGTTTTGCAGACTGGGATAATGTTGGTCAAACATATATTGACTACACCCAGGATACAGAACACAGGGATGCAAGAGGCTACGGCAGAATTGTGTACAAGAACGATACAGGCAGAAACGACATATTTGTAAGCAAGGTGGCCTGCGATAACAAAAACATATACTTCTACGTGGAAACATTAGACCCACTGACTCCAAAGGAAGACAAACACTGGATGAACCTCTTTATCTCCACAGGCAACAAAGGCAACAAGACCTGGTATGGTTATGATTTTGTCGTAAACAGGGTTTCACCTTCTGCCAACAAGGCGGTATTGGAAAAATGTCTTGGCGGATGGAATTTTGAAAAGGTACAGGATATTGACTTCATGTACAGTAACAACAAACTTCAAATTGCCATTCCCCTTGAAACTCTAGGATACGAATCTCACGAGAATCTGCGAATCGAGTTTAAGTGGGCTGACAATTACGTATTGAACGAAAACAATGAAGCGGACATCTTCACCTTCTACACTGATGGAGATGCCGCACCATACGGAAGACTTAACTATATATTTAAAAATAACTAAGGGGCTTGTTCTGCCCCTTACTTCTTCTTTCTGACACTTTTTCTGTAACCCGTAGGCGTCTGCCCGGTTATGCTCTTAAACACTTTTGCAAAATAGGAACTGTAGTTAAAGCCGCATTTCAAAAATATATCTGTGATGGATTCATCAGTTTCGGCAAGCAGCCTGCATGCGTGCGCAATTCTCACTTCATTAAGATACTCAACAATAGTCTTATTCATAGCCCTTTTAAACATTCTGCACAAATGAGACGTGCTCACATAAAAGTGCTTGGCGATTGTGTCAAGGCTGTCTATGCTGTCAAAATTGCTGTCAATATACTCAACTACATGCGATACTTCGTTATGATGTATAATGGAATTCTGTACCGAAACTCCAGTGTCGTTTATGAGGCACAGTATTTCACCAATTCTTAAGAATAAAACGTAAAACGCTTTTCGAACAACTTCTCAGATCAGCAAACAAATTCTGCAGCCTGACATGTTCATGCTCTGGAATGAATACAAGATTTGACTGAAACGCCGCAAGAAGATCCTTTGCAGCTTCGTCACTAAAATATCTGCTTGCATAATCCGGCTCAAACTCAACAAGATGCCTAATGTTATATATGCTTAGGTCTGTATGGATATCATAGGGAGATATAAGAAGAATCTGCCCTTTGCTTACTGTCAAAATTGTGCGGTTTATATAGAACCTAACATCCCCCGACGTCTGAAACTGAACTATTTTGTAATTGGCACTTGTATCAAAATACCTGAAAGTGTCTTCAAACACAACCTTTTCAGTTCCCTTTTCGATATCGTACTCAATAATATTAATGCTGTATAATACAGTACGGGCGAAATGGTTAAATATCTTGAACCATCCGCCCTTTTTGTCTTTCAAGTTGTTGTCTGCCTCATATATAACATTTTCCTTGTCGTCCAATACCCGCAGTGTTTCGGTAGATATATCGACAACAAACAAATTCTTCCTAACATCATCATCTAGTGATGAAAACACAAAAGAGCTGCCATTATCCAATACTGATAACTTTCGTTTACTCTTTAACCC
>JAAYLF010000046.1 GCA_012522035.1 Clostridiaceae bacterium | reverse complement strand
CTGCTGCTTGTTGTTTCTCAACCTCTCATATATTTTCCTGCCGGTCTTTCCCACCTTGCTTCCTATAAATGAAATTTTATTTATAAAATTCATTATGGACAATGAAAAAAGGACCATTGTAATAATTATTGTCAATGGTATCAATACAACCAAGGCACCGGCCTTCTCCATATACTTCTGCAAAACAAGGCTCAGTCCTCCTCCGAACAGGCCACCGGAAGGCTTTTGCTTGTACGATGCAATAAGCTGCCTTACTGTTTCAAAGAAATCTTCATGGGAGGCATCGAAAGAAATAGTATGTATCAATGCAGATATCATGATGATTAAAAGAGCAAACAGAAAAGTCTTCTTGAAAGTAAAGACCTGTCTTTCAGTACCCCTTAATATGCACCATGCCAAATACCATATAAGGCCAAGAATTAGAAAAGAAGCAACTTGTCCAAAAAAACCGAACATGAAACCTCTGATGAGAACGCCAACAATTCCGACCTTGTCTATAAACGAAAGGAACATCAATAAGCCTGTGGCAAATAGAACAATTGACACAATCTCACGATGTTCCGTCTTGTTGCTCTTGACTCTTGCTGTTTTGCCATTTTGCGACTTTTTCTTTTGTGATGATGAGTTGGCCAAAAATCTCACTCCCAATTATTATTCAATTACCATTTTATCATTTATGCCAACAATTTGCAATATTCAGCTATTCCGCACACATTATAATCGGCTGGAGCTGCTCTCCTTCCAATGCTTTCAAAATGGTACTTTCAATGAGTGAGAAATCTGCCATCATTGACCTTGGCTTTCCTTCGTAATTGTCCTGTCTTACAGGGACAAAATATACATTTCTTGTATTTAGCAAAACACCGAAATTCTTTGCATTTGCAGACAATGCATCATTGGTAGCCAGTGCAAGCACAACAGGTCTTTGGTTCCTGAGCTGCGACTTGCAGGCCATAAGTACCGGTGTATCGGTTATTGCATTTGCCAGCTTTGCCATGGTGTTTCCGGTACAAGGTGCAACTACAACCACATCAAAAAGTCCTTTAGGTCCTATAGGTTCCGCTCCTTGAATGGTGCTGATTGGTTCCTTTCCCGTTATTTCAACAAGTAGTCTGATAGTTTCGTCAGAATCGATAAAACGTGTAGAGAATGAAGCCACGTTGTATGATACGATTGGATGTACGTCGTATCCCTTGTCAACAAGTTCCTTCATTACTTCCAATGATTCACGTATGGTGCAGAATGATCCTGTCAGTGCGTACCCTATCCGTATCATTATATGCCTCCCTTGTATTCTTCTTTTATTATGTTATATATCACCGTCTCCATGTACATGGCAGTAGTAACTGGTGCAACCTTTCCAGGCAAGGACAATGCATGGATTGTCTTGATGCCTTTGTACTGAGCATATTCAAAATCAACCCCACCAGGCTTGGATGCCAAATCAATTATCAATGCATCCTTTGCCACAAACTGCAAAACATTCTTGTCAAGCACCATTGCAGGAACGGTGTTGTACAGCAGTTTATACTCACCAATGATCAAGGGCAGCTCTTCATACGTTGCACACTCAAGACCAAAAGCAGCAGCTCTTGAAATATCCCTGCTGTTTCTTACCACCACCAGTACTTTTGCGCCAATATTCTTCAACAAAACAGCCAGCGTCAATCCAACTTTTCCAAGTCCCAATACCATTACCTTGCAGTTATGTATTGTAACAGGCAGTTCCTCCATTGCAATTTGCACAGCTCCTTCAGCTGTGGGAATGCTGTTAAGGATTGCCATGTCATCCCTATCCATAATATCAATTACCTTCACATTCTTATCCGCAAGTTTTCTTGCAAAATCCGCAGGTACTTTTCCAGCAATCAACAACCTGCCTTTTGGTATGTTGTCCAGTATATCCTGAAGCTCCACATCCGCCTGATGCAAAGGTGCATTCAACTTAATCCCATCCTGTGAAAAAGGTATCGGTCCAATTATTATGTCTCCTCTTGCGAATGCTTCAGTCATACTGTTGCATCTGTAGAAAAACTTTCCTCCTGCTCCGCCTTCCAACCCAAAAGTGTATACTTCGTTCCCTCGTTCCTCAAGTAGTGCAGCCAGCTTTACATTGCGCAGATCTCCGCCTATCAATGTAAACTTCATATTCTTCATCGTATCACTCTTCAAATCTTTTTCCGATATATAATATGTGGGAGTATTGTATAGGGTGTATAAAAGAAAAAATTCAGGCAGAGCCTGAATTATCGAACATGTGCAAGCAAATCATCAAAGGAACTTGCAATTACAATATATGTGTCGCTATATATCATTGAAAGGGCATCAAGCATCCTGTCTTCAGGAATTGCTATGCAACCACCTGTATACTGCATGGACCCTTCCCTAATGCAGTGAAGAAAAATTGCAGAACCTTTTCCCTTAATTATGGGATCCACATTGTAGTTTATCGATGCTACATAGTTGTACGTTCCCTTCTTGCTGATTAAATGCTCATATTTCGTTTTGTCAAAATTAGCAGGCAAATCTTTCTTCATAATCCATTGATTATATGTATCGGACTCAGGATTTGAATCCCAATAATCATCTTCGCCTACAACAGTATAGCCAAGTGGAGCTATGCCATTGTCATCCTTTATTCCAAAACACCTTCCAAATATGTATATTCCTGCAGGAGTTCTGTAGTCGCCTTCATGTTTTTCCTCTTTTGCTGCAATACCATTCTTTCCTACAAGACCGACCGTATTAAACACTTCAACAAACTCATTGCCCTGCTTTTTAAAAGCATAAAAATCACATTCAGGACCATTCCCTCTTTGTATAACAATGAATACATGAGATACTTTTTCCGACACGACAAGTCTGTTTGCCGCCTGGTAAACATTAGTCACAGGCTCAGGCGTAGGTGTAGGTGACGGAGATTGGGTAATATATTCTGTCACCTTGGGTGTATCTGTAGCTTGCATGGTGCTTCTTGGTGTAGTTTGTGGTGATGGTGTCAGTTTTACACCGTTGTTGACACAGCCGGCCAATAAAATACCAGCAAGAATAATGGATGCACATAATATCTTCATAATAATCTCCCTTTAATCCCATTGATACTGCGTAATTATCTTATCCATTATATCTTCTTTTATGTCCTCAAGGTGATACTTTTCATCATCCAAATGAGCTTCCATTTCCTTTAAGAACTTCAAAGTGCAATAGTCGTTGTAAACAGCATCCCTTACCTCTTCGCTGTTTTCATAATCTTCAAAACCATCGCATCTAACAAGATATATTCCATATTCATCAACAATTACAGTCATGTCCCCCGTCTTCAAGTCAGGATTGGATGAAAACGCATAAAATTCATCATCCTTGTTCTGGTATCCTTCCAAAGAGACGGTCATTCTGCCTCCGGTTTCAATGACACCAGGATCCTCTGATTCATCAAGGATCAAATCATCCATATCGCTTGATGTCTGTATCTTGTCCAGATAAGATTCCGCTTTTTCAATCTTTTCATCAATCACTTCCTGGGAAAGCTTGTTTCCATTCTCATCTTTTAGAGAGTAGAACAGAACCTGTAGTTCAACACTCCTATACTTCTTTATATTCTGCTTGTAATAATCCAATAGTTCATCGTCATTAATATCATACTTATCAAACACACTGCTTTTATACTTGTTGATTGTGTTTTCCATGAGAGTGAAGAGTTTGTACTGCAAAACGTTTTCAAATCCCTTGTTTAAATACAGTTCTGCATTGTCTTTTGCAAGCTCTTCGCTAATTCTCAATATTTCTTCTTTTTCTTCCTCGGAAAGAGGATTATTCAAACGGGCAATCTCATAGATAACAGAAAACAAATGAGCTTTGTTAAGGGCATCTTCCTTGTGGTCGGCATCTGTACAAAAGTGCATGAAGACAAAATCATATATCCTAAAATCCTCATTTTCAGCAACAACATTGCCGTCGTATGCCAATCCTTCAATCTGCCATACGTTTAGCTTTTTCTGTCCATTTTCGCCTTTTGTGCATCCTGCCGCCATGGCAGCGACCAGAAAGAATGCAACAGCCAAACAAAGCCTTTTCATAGAATACCTCTTTAATAGTCAAATACGGAAAACATGAAATCATCAATTATCTCACTGGCAACATCCTTGTACTTGTTATATGAACTGCCTGCCAGAACATCATGTTCCGCTTCATATATGATTATATAATAACACATTTTTCTGACTGCCACATACATATCTCCCTTTACAGGGAAAAGGTTCTTCATGTATGTGTAAGACACCTTCTTGAAAACTGTTTTTTCTGATTCGTAATCCATAACCGCACTAATATTATCCTCAGTTATGTTTTTCCCAGAAGCCATCAGTTCTTCCAAGGCTTTTTCCATGGCCGTTTGCAAGTCCATTTCTTCATCTTCTTCTATAGGTCTGTAATAGAACGAGATGCTTGCTGTTTCGTCTCTGACCAATGGCTCTTGCACATCCTCCTGCTCTGTTTCCTGAGGAATGGGAGTAGCATCTGGAGACTTTATCAATGGATAGAGATTGAGCACAAGCCCTGTATCCTTGTCCAGGAAAAAGTTGTTGGGGCCAGCTTCTGCAGCCCAGTCTTCCGGATAACCAACCCTGAAAAAGTATCTTTCAGCATTGTGAAGCTTGGGAAAGTGTTCTTCCGGAGCTACCATTTTCTCCACACTCTCCCGAAAGTAGTCAACCACATAATATCCCATCAGTATGACAAGAAACACTATCGAAACTTTAATAACAAAGCTTCTTTTTATTCTCACTCGTCTATCCTCCTAAATTCATATCCCATTTCTCTCAAAGTATCAATAATAGTTGCAAGAGCATTTGCATTGTCTTCAAAGGTGGAATGAAGAAGTATCACCGCTCCGTTGCCTACAAATTTGCCTTCCTGTATTGGTCCAATAACTCTGTTGATTACTTCTTCCACACCGACAGGATCACCATAGTCTTTATGGGCAAGGTCCCAGAAAACCGTCTCGTAATGCATTTGGGAAGCAATGTTAAGATCCCTTATACTAAACACACCCCCAGGCGGACGATAGTAGAACATACGCTGACCTTTTCCAAATATCTTCTCATACTCTCTTTCTACAACAACCAATTCTTCAATAAAATCCTCAACGGACAATTCAGGCATTGGAGTTTTTTCAGGAT
>JAAYLF010000370.1 GCA_012522035.1 Clostridiaceae bacterium | reverse complement strand
GCCATTCATCAAGAATAAGAAGGCCATAGCTACTGTATCTCTTTAGTAGCTTAAATATTGGATTTCAAAGTAAGTGTTGCTTCATCGTGTTACACAAGCAGGTCAGGGAGCCGTATATACCTTGTCCGTATCTGCTGTTTGCAGGCCTGTTCCCCAAGAGCACAGGCAAAGAAGGTTTTACCAGAACCAGTGAATCCCTGAAGATAACATTAGTCTTATTATGTACAAATTGAACTGGAGAGTTCCTGTATGGCGTCCCTGTTGAGTCCACGTCCGTCATAATAAATATCATGCACCTCTGCTCTAGGGAGTCTTAACTTTGACTGTTGCGTCAGGCGTTGTATCTTGTGTTCCTGGACATCTCTAATAGAAATGCCTTGGGAATCGGCAATGTGGAACACATCACTAACCGAATTCTTTGATATGTGCCTAGTTGCTGCAATCATATTTCTGGTCATATTTGCAGCTCGCAGCTCCAAAATGAGCTTCACGTTGATTTTTTTGGCCAAAAAAAGGCCTCCCTTCTGTAAAATTTGAAGCATATGCTTCTGCAATCATTCTACAGGAGAATGGCCATTAAGTGGATCCCTTCTATAAATTGCTCACCGAAAAAAAGATGGACTCATTGCACGAACAGGTGGATCTCAAAAGCGTATCAATGGATCTATGTCCGCGAAATAATCAGGCAACGGCTGTGGCGTAAGGACGACGGCAAATCTAGTATGCCATAGCCGTGTTGCCTTTACGGTCTGCCAGAGTTGGAAAAATGATTATGTAAGTCATGTTTAGCGAAAAAGTGAAGCTGAATATTCTGTTCATTATAGCAATTACTGGACTGAAAAGCCAGAAAACTCAATAGTTTGTTTGGGGAACACAGTCTTAAGTTTGAACATCAGAGAGTTTCATAAGAAAGGGAGAGGATAAGAACGTGGAAACTCGAATTGGTAACATTCTTCACCGAAAGTTTGTCTTTGTTTTCTTTACACTAGCTCCAATGTTGATCTTCTACACCATTTTTTTGGTGGTGCCAAAAGTTACAGCATTCTACTATCCTTTTACTGAATATAACGGAATAAGTGAGCCGGTTTGGGTAGGGTTGGGAAATTTTGTCACCCTGGCTCGTGACTTTGAGCTTTGGGGCGCTATGAAGAACAACTTTTTTTATTGGTTTATTGCGACCCCCATCAATTTTTTGGCAGCGCTAATTGTATCCTTTATTCTTGTGAAAAAGCCATATCGGGAGAATAGGTTCTATCGCATTCTCTATTACTTTCCTGCAATTCTTCCTGGGGTTATTACAGCGCTGATGTGGCAATTTGCCTTTCATGGTCGTTATGGGATTTTTAATGCTGTTATCAATGCAGTGGGTATTAATATTGGTGAATTCTATTGGCTTACTGACGCTACAGCTGCCAGATGGGCTATGATTATTCCTATGGTCTGGGGCGGTTGGGCAGGTAATATGTTGATTTTCATGGGTGCAATTCAGTCTGTACCTGTCAGCCTGTATGAATCTGCAGAGCTTGATGGAGCATCAGATCTAGGGAAATTGTTTTTGATTACTGTGCCGGTAATTTGGGAGACCATGAAGACCATGATTTTCTTTAGCATAATCGGACTGTTTGGTGCTTTTGAATTGATTTTGGTTATGACCAATGGAGGACCAGCCGGTGCAACCGAAGTTGTGGGAACATATATGTATAAGATTGCCTTCGGCGCTGAATCAGTAGCAGCCTTCGGTTATGCAGCTGCTGTCGGACTTCTTCTTTTTGTAATTCTTAGCGCAGTGAGTATTATTGCCTTCCGGTTCATGGATCGGTGCGAGGCAATTGAGATGGCAGGCTAAACATGGACTGGAGGAATTTAGATGGCTAAAGAAAACATGTTTAATGATTCAGCAATGGTAAAGAGGCTTAGCGTAGGGG
>JAAYLF010000369.1 GCA_012522035.1 Clostridiaceae bacterium | reverse complement strand
TTGGCTCTACCAACCGGACTCGCTGTAATGCAATCGAATGTGCTCTTGCAGGTTAATTTACATCATGATATACTGAAAACATCACAAAGTATCAAGCATATTTAAAGGGTCAAAAAACACAGCTAATTCTAAATCCTTAAAACCTAGAACAAAATGACACAGTCCTTTTTACTGTTCTAATTGCAATATTTTCCTACAAGTAATATAATTACTAACAGTATACAAGGTGCGAAAGATAGGTGCTTTTATGGATGTCAGGTTACGTTTTAAGGAAGCGCAGTTTGGTCTTATGATTCATTTTGGATTGTATTCTTTATTGGGTGGGGAGTGGAAAGGGCAAAGAATGCCGTATATCGCAGAATGGATTCAGGCATATTTCCGCATACCTAACAAGGAATACCATGAACTTGCAAAAGCGTTCAATCCAATATATTTTAATGCAGAAGAGTTTACAAGACTTGCAAAAGCAGCGGGTATGAAGTACATGGTCTTCACTTCAAAACACCATGATGGATTTGCCATGTTTCATTCCAAAGCAACAAAATTCAATGTGGTGGACATGACACCTTTTGGACGGGATATTGTAGGTGAACTTGCTGAAGCCTGTTACAAACACGGCGTTAAACTTGGTCTTTACTATTCACAGGATATCGATTGGTCCCATCCGCATGGCGGTGGGTACAGATATCCTTTTTTAAATCTTGAAGGGACTACTTCCTGGACGAATGACTGGGATTTTCCTGATAATGAAAGCAAATGCTACGATATTTGCTATGAAGAAAAGATAAAGCCTCAGCTTAAAGAAATCCTCACAAACTATGGAGAGCTGTTCCTGATCTGGTTTGATACACCACTTGTAATATCGAAAGAAAAAAGTCTTGAACTATACAACATGGTAAAACATTATCAGCCAGGCTGTCTTGTAAACTCTAGACTTGGCAATGGCATCTACGACTATATATCAGCAGGAGACAATGAGATACCTATAGATAAGGATTTGGATGTTCTGTATGAAAGTCCAGCAACATTGAATGATTCCTGGGGCTTTAAATATTACGATAACAACTGGAAAAGTGCAGATGAAGTATTTAAAACAAAAGAACATCTTAAAAGGATTGGTGCAAATTATTTATTGAACATTGGGCCTGATCATTTAGGAAGGTTTCCAGCACCTGCGATTCAGGTTTTGACTGATTTGGCAAGAATGAACGGAGGTGTGCAATGAAGATTGTAAAAGCCTGTCTAATACTTATCGCAGCAATACTGGGGTTTGGGTTAATTATGGTAAATGGTACGTCCGAAAAAGTTGCCTTGTTTGATAGGGAGAAACTATTGAAGGAAATGCGACTGTATTCCCATGACAATTTGGCTGTGCAGTTTAATGCAACGGAGAATTTTGACGAAGTAACCATAGAGGTTAATGCTGGGAAACACGGCAAGGGAAAACTTACAGTGTCAATTTATGAGTGGGATGAATTTTATGCCAAAACATTGAGAAAGGAACCTGTTCGCAAAAAGTCCTTTGAAGGTTTTGGCAATGAAATAACTTACAAGTTCGACACCCTGCCAAAAGGTGAGTACATACTTCTATTAAACGAGGCATCTGGTAAAGCGATATATGTAAAAATAGTGGAAAAAAGTATGGATAATGTAAGAGTTTATTACAATGACAGGGCTGAGCCTTCTATTGGTGTTGCAGTGTATGTGAAATATATTGGCGGCAGTGGAAAGAATCTTGGTGGGATATCGGAGAATAAGAGTGACGAGCCCATACTTGAGTTTGACTATTTCAATCCTGATGATGATAGAGAGTACAAGGTCAGACCTGATACCTGGGCTGCAGTAGACGGGCTTGGAAGAATACTTCCTGTCTACAAGGATGTGGGTAATTTAAAGGATAAAAAGGTTGGCATATTCTACACAATATGGTTTGAGGAAGAGTATTCCAATTCAATAACCCCATACAGCCTGCAGAAGTTGATGACAGAATATCCGGATGCAAGACTTGATCCAACTCATAGATTGTGGTCGACTATTGAGTCCAAAAGCAGAGTGATATATTACTGGAATGAGCCTTTGTACGGATACTACTCCGGAACAGATGCTTTTGTTTATAGAAAGCATGCAGAACTTCTTTCTGATGCAGGTGTGGACTTCATTGTATTTGACTGCACAAACGCAACGTATCTCTGGAGAGCACAGTTTCTTTGCCTAGTGGATGCATTCCTGCAGGCCAAGTCGGAAGGAGTTAAAGTTCCGCAGTTTGCATTCTTTTTAAACTCAAGGAGCCAATATGAATTAAGTACACAGCTTGATATGTTGTACAGAGACGTATTTTTCCGTGGGTTGTACCAGGATTTATGGTTCTATTTGGACGGAAAACCATTAATCATGGCAAACAAGAACATATTGGATAATGAAAAACACAAATATCTTCTTGATTCGTTTACATTCAGGGCAAACAGTGGCGATTATGCAGACAAGCATAATGAAGAGATAGGATACTGGCAGTGGCTGAGAATTCATCCACAGGGTAGATTTGGAGTAAGGAAGGATGGCTCTGTAGAGTATGTGCCAGTAAGTGTTGCCCAAAATGGCAACAGGGAGTTACCTGGTTTTTCTGCTATGAATCAGACTGACCCGAAACTAAGACCTACAGGTAGAAGCTGGACATATAAAAATGGATGGATTGGAGATGATGATTTTACTGAAGGCAACATCATCTCTAAGACAAAACTACAAGGTCTGAATTTTCAGGAACAGTGGGATTATGCGCATGAGGTTGACCCTGATATTGTATTCATTGTGGGTTGGAATGAGTGGACCGTACATAGATATGCTGAATTTGACACAGGCCATGTGAAATTGATTAATGCCTTTGTTGATCAATTTGATGATGAAAACAGTCGTGATATAGAAATGACAAAAGGTGACTTGAAAGACCACTATTACTATCAAATGGTAAGCAATATTAGAAAGTTTAAAGGAATGAGCGTGCCTGATGCGGTTAATGCATACAAAAAGATTGACATATCGAAAGGAGTGGAACAGTGGAAGGATGTTCTTCCTGAATACCATCACTACACTGGCTCCACGCCATATAGGGAAGCAGGTGGCTTTAGAGGTGCTGTGTTTGATGCCAATGATACCATGAGGAATGATTTTGTCCTTGCAAAAGTTGCGTACGATGAGAACAACATATATTTCTTTGCACAAACAAAGGATGATATTACACCGTACACTGATAAAGCCTGGATGAGACTGTTTATTGATACAACATTTGAGGGTAATGGTAATTGGGAAGGTTTCGAGTTTTGTATAAACAGAGAGAATGCAACAGTGGATAAAGTAATTGTTGAAAGGAGCAAAGGCGGTTGGGATTGGGATAAGGTCGGCGAGGCCAGGTACACTGTAAGTGGAAATGTTATGCAGATAGAGGTGCCAAAAGAGTATCTTGGCATAAGCGGCAAAGCGAAGAATATTGCATTTAACTTCAAATGGTCTGACAACATGCAGTCCGATGGTGATATTATGGATTTTTACCAGTTTGGCGATGTGGCACCTGGTGGGAGGTTTTGTTTTGTATTCAACACTGATGAAAACTTTAGAAAACTTCCTTCCAAAAAGAGTGTGGATTACGTAATGATTGCAGTTTGGTCTGTTGCTTTAATACTTGTCGGTTTGGTGATATTTTTGGCAAAAAAGGCAATTGGAATAAACAAAAAGGAGGGATGAAGAGTGAGAAAGACATTGACTGGTGTACTGTTTTTTGTGATTGCTGCA
>JAAYLF010000368.1 GCA_012522035.1 Clostridiaceae bacterium | reverse complement strand
GTCTGTAACAGCCTCAACAATGACTGCAACGCCTGAAGGACCGTAACCTTCATAGGTGATTTCCTCCATGTTGTCGCTCATGCCCTCGCCGGAAGCCTTCTTTATGCTTCTTTGTATGTTGTCATTGGGCATGTTGTTTGCCTTGGCTTTTGCAATCACATCCTTGAGTCTTGAGTTGGTTTCAGGATCCGGTCCGCCCTCGCGTACTGCCACCTGAATCTCCCTGCCAAGCTTTGTAAATATTTTTGCTCTCTGAGCGTCGGTTTTACTCTTTTTATGCTTTATATTAGCCCATTTAGAATGACCAGCCATAAAATTCCTCCAAAAAATATAAATTTAACATATCAATTATATTAGAATTCCACCAATCCTTCAAGTAACCGGGTAATATTCCTTTTCCCCAAAAACAATATCATTCTTTCCATTTGTAACCTCATTGACAATGTTGACCACTTTGTCAACATCATCCTCTTCCACAATATATGTAACAGTAACATTTTCACCAAATTCCGGAGCCAGAGCCATTTTGTTCGCAAGAGCATTCTGAAGCTTTCCGTAAAAAGTATAATCCACAGTAATACGTACAGGCTGGCAAAGTACCATTCTTAAAATGCCGGCATCATTTACCGCCATGGAAGCAGCTTTTCCATATGCTCTCACAAGGCCTGCCGCTCCAAGAAGGACACCTCCGAAATATCTGGTGACAACAATCACCGCATTCGTTATGTCCTGTTTGCGCAATACGTCCAAAACAGGAATGCCTCCAGTACCCTGCGGTTCTCCATCATCAGAATACCTGGATACAACCTGACCTTCCTCATTTACAATGTATGCATATACATTGTGCCTGGCTCCCTTGTTCATTCCCTTTATCTTTTCAATAAAATCAATGCATTCCTGTTCCGTCGAAACAGGCTTTGCATATCCTATGAACTCAGACCTTTTTTCAACATATGTTCCGGTTCCCTCTTTTGACAAAGTAATATATGACCTGCTCATACATTCCCTCTTTCAAATTCACGTATTTTATGCATGTACTGATCCGGAAGAGTACCCGTAACTTTTATTCCATCCTCCGTATACTCCTCATCCTTCACCACTCCCTTTTCATGCAAAAAAGGAAGCACCCAAGCCTCTTTGTAAGGCACCAGTATGTTGAAATCCTCATAAAACCTTGTAAAGAAATCAAAAATACCCTTTTTAAGTTCCTCAAGACCTTCTCCGGTTTTTGCAGAAACATAAAAAGTCTTGGCAAACACCCTGCCTGGTTTTACAATTCCTCCATCCTTTACAAGATCCATCTTGTTCACAACAAGATACTTGGGTTTGTTTGCAGCGCCAATGTCCTTCAATATTGACTCCACCACTTCAATTCTCTCTTCCAAATCCGGACTTGTGGCATCTACCACATGAAGAAGCAAATCCGCCTCTGTCGCCTCTTCCAATGTGGACTTGAAGGCCTCCACCAGATGAGTTGGCAGCTTTTTAATAAAGCCTACGGTATCAACAAGAAGATAAGTGCTGTTGTCTTCGGTAATCATTTTCCTGACTGTAGAATCCAAAGTGGCAAACAGCTTGTCCTCAACAAAAACTTCTGTCTCGCAAAGGCAGTTCATTAGAGAAGACTTTCCTGCATTCGTATACCCCACCAAGGAGATTACAGGAACCTCATTCTTAATTCTTTCTTTCCTTAGAACTTCTCTTTTTGAGGCTATCTCCTTCAATCTGCGCTGGAGATAGTTGATCTTTCTGTTTATCGCCCGGCGATCGGTTTCCAGCTTGGTTTCACCAGGACCTCTAGTTCCGATACCGCCTCCGAGTCTTGACAGCACCTGACCCATTCCCGTAAGTCTTGGCAGCCTGTATTGAAGCTGGGCCAGCTCAACCTGCAGTTTGCCTTCAAGACTTGTTGCCCTCTTGGCAAATATGTCAAGAATTAAAGCAGTTCTGTCAATAATCTTTACACCCGTGATTTCCTCCAAATTCCTTATCTGTGCATAGCTAAGTTCATCGTCAAATAATATCAAATCCGCATTCAGCGACTGCCTGTGAAAGGCCAGTTCTTCCGCCAAGCCTTTACCTATATAATATCTTGCATCAATAGAGGCTCTTTTCTGTACAAACCTTCCCACCACCAAAGCGCCTGCAGTTCTTGCCAGTTCGGCAAGCTCATCAAGGCTAGCTTCGTCTTCTCTTGTGGTTACCCCCACCAATATGGCTCTTTCCTGTTCTTCCTGAGTAACCTCTCCTATTGTAGAGGTTATATCATCAGTTTCCTCAATCACTTCAAACAATTCATCAAACTTGTACAGTTCCTTCAAACTGTACGGACCGTACAACTTGGTATTGGAAAGCCTCTCCTCTTCATCCCTTTCCAGCATTGTAACGGATACTCCTGTAACATGGGGCTTGTCATTGTAGTTAACAACACCAACGACAACCATACCGTCGAGTCTTAAAGTTTTTAAAGAATTCAAATCCACATCTGATGGCAGACTTGAACCACCAGGGTGAGTGTGCAAAAACCTTATGCCGGACAACCTGTTTGAACCCCTTCTGTTATCCATGAAAGGAAGGGAAACTGACCTGTCGTCTCCAATTACAATGGCTTCAACCCTGTTTCTTCTATTAATATATATACCAATTTCCTTGCCAGTCTCTCCCGTAATGTAAGCCATTATATTAACAAGTTCAATCGGCACAAAACTTTCAGGCGACTGCACTGAAT
>JAAYLF010000367.1 GCA_012522035.1 Clostridiaceae bacterium | reverse complement strand
GGTTGTATACACCCTGTCCTTGTAGCTTTCCTTTGGAGGCACAAGACAGTTCGTGGTCATAAGTATTGGACCGTTAAAGGACTCAAACTCTTCTTTCTGCTGCCACCATGCGCTTCCGTAGTTGCCAACCAGATGCTTGAACTTCTTGAGCTTTGGATAGTAGTGGGCAGGCAGCATCTCTGAATGCGTATATACATCTACACCTGTTCCTTCAGTCTGCTCAAGCAGCATTTCAAGATCTCTGAGGTCATGACCGGACACCAGTATGGCTGGATTGCTTCTGGTTCCAATGTTGACCCTGGTCATTTCGGGTTTGCCATAAGTACTTGTATTTGCATCATTCAAAAGAGCCATGGTTGAAACGCCAAATTTACCCGTCTCAAGAGCCAAGGCAACCAGTTCTTCAACCCCTATTGCAGGGTCAAGTAGTTTGGCCAGCGTCTCCTGGGCAAATGCATCTATTTCCTCATTTGAGTAACCAAGAACGTTTGCATGCTTGTTGTAGGCTGCAAGGCCTTTGAGGCCGTATGTAATGAGTTCTTTAAGACTGCGTATGTCTTCATTCTCTATTGAGAGAATGCCTACATTTCTCGCTTTCCTTTCCATCTCTTCAACATTTCTCCTGTCCCACAAGGCAGATTCCGGCAGCTTGGACAAATCTTTCAGCTGACCAAGAAGATTCTTCTTTACATCAAGAGTTTTGTATATTCTATCAACGATTGCTTCTTCATCAAAATTGGCATTGGTTATTGTAACAAAAAGGTTTGTTGATACAAATCGGCCAACTTCTTTAGAAACCTCTTTACCTTCCTTTCTCAATGCAGTTGCAACATAGGACAATCCTTTTGTTACATAAATGAGCAAGTCCTGCATATTGGATACTTCCGGCTTCTTTCCACATACACCTGCCTTTGTACATCCAACACAATTTAAAGCTTCCTGGCACTGAAAACAAAACATTTTTGCATTCTCCATCATATTACCTCCTAAATTAAATGTTTATGTAATTTATCCTGACAGAGAAATAGTACCATATTGAAACCTGCATTTCTGTAACATATGTTACAAGTTGTCAGCTAATTTTTCAATGTCCACAACTTTTATAGTTCTTCCGGAAACTTCAATCAGATTGTCCCTATGCATGTTTATGAGTTCCCTGGACAAGCTCGGCCTTTTGACATTCAAATAATTGGCAAGGTCTTCACGGCTCATATTCAGCTTCACAAACCCCTGCCTGTCCATGTTCATCAGAATGTATTTCGTAAGTTTCTGCCTCAAGCTCGTGCTGGACAAAAGCTGATTTTTCTTGGTCAAATAATACGCTTTGGAGGCAAGAATGCCCAACATGTTTGAGATGAGTTTTGAATGATATGAGCAGCACTTCTCACATTTCTGGTAAAAAAACACCTTGGGAATCTCAAGAACAACACTCTTTTTAAGGACCAAGGCGTAGTAATCGTACTGATTGTTTTCAATAAACATATATACCTCTCCAAAAATCTCACCCTTTTTATCCAGCACGGTCAGTATGGACTTGTCTCCCGACAACGAATCCATGCAAAGACCAACCATGCCATCAAGAAGTATATACAGTTTGTCCGGCTTCGTATCATGGTCGAATATTATCTCATTTTTCTCATAAGTCCTCTTGCGAGCACCGGAGCATCTCAAGCAGGAGAGAACTTCCTCGTCTGTCAAATTCGTAAACAATGGGCTGTCAATCCTTATCATATTATCCTCTTTCACTGATAAAATATCTGGTATAATTATAGCATAAGTTTAAAGTTTTGATTAAGTTTTCTCTATACGGTTGTCTGTATTGAGGTTAACATATATAATATTACATCATATTGTTGTCAAGTATATTAGGAGGAAGTGAATGAGTAGAAAAGTAATCATAACATTTATAGTATTGGCCATAGTAGTTGTTGCAATATCCCTCCATATAATAGGAAAAACATATTATGATCTGGGGTTTGTTCTTACAAAAGCCACACCAAGTGCCACCAATCCCCCTGTATTAAGCAGAACACCAAAACCAAAAAATACACCTAAGGAAACACCAAGTCCGACAATGGATGAAACTCCAAAACCAACGGAAACAGTTCCGAATGCAACAACGGTACCACCATTTTCTGAGATTGACCTGGATCTTGCCTATAAGCTGTCCACCAGAAGCCAGCACGGGGCAACCAGCAACGAGCAAAGAAACCTTATAGAAAAATACGGTGGATACTACAAGAAAGACCAAGGATTAAAAAGAATATACCTTGTATACAACCTGGGTACCGAGTACGGACATACCCACGACCTTCTTGACAAACTGAAGGAGAAGAACGTAAAAGCCACCTTCTTCGTTCTTGGAGCATACGTAAAGGAGCCAAACAGGTCCATCCTGGAGAGAATTCTTGCAGAAGGACATGTACTTGGCAGCCATGGGCATTCCCATGCAAACCAGACAGACCCCAATGAATGGACCGTTGAAAAGCTTGTTAAAGACTTTGAAAACATGGACAGAAGAGTAAAGGATCTGCTGGGAGAGGACGTCCACATATATTATTACAGACCTCCTTTTGGCTACTACAATGAAAGAATGCTGTACATAGCAAGACAGCGAGGCATGACTCCGGTATTCTGGTCCTTTACCTATGCGGATTGGGGAACAGAGGATGCCAGGAATATTGACGAAATATTTGATCTCTACATGAAAAACCTTCATGACGGAATGATAACCCAATTCCATGTAACAAATACGGACAACATAAGGGTTCTTGACAAATTCATAGACAAGGCCAGGGAAATGGGTTACGAATTCTACACCTTGGATGAGCGCAGATAAATTAAAGCATTTTATCAAGACTTACAAAGGCATCACTTTGGGTTGGACAGTTAACGTAGTTTACAAACAAAACCTCATTGATGCCTTTTTGCTTTATAAACTCCAAAACACCGCTCAGGTACTTCTCTGCTCTGATATCAATAACATACACCTCCTCATAATGTGAAAGCAAGAACGGAACGAAGGCATTGCCGTAAGAGTCCTTGAACACAACTATTTTTCTATTGTTGT
>JAAYLF010000366.1 GCA_012522035.1 Clostridiaceae bacterium | reverse complement strand
GGGAGCTGTTTCCTGAACCTGTGGTTAGGGTATGGGGTTCTCATAATGTTGATGTAACGCTGAACAGGACAGCAGATGGGAGGCTGGCAATAAATCTTGTTAATACATCGGGGCCACATGCTGATGAAAATGTTTATGTATATGATGAGGTACCGCCTGTAGGTCCGCTATATGTATCAGTACGCGTGGGGAACCGGAAACCATCCAGGGTTACACTAGAGCCGTACGGGAGAGAGCTGCCGTACATATGGGAGGATGAATGCGTAAAAATTGTTCTGCCAAGGCTCGAACTGCATGACATTATTGTAATAGATTGATGTTTTGAGGTGATATAGGTGCAAACAAGGAGTATGTATACAAGGGATGTGAATGGCAAGGGGATATTATCCGGACGGACAAGGGCAATGGGTAAAGCTATAAAAAAAGAAATGAGTAGAAACTACCAGCTATACCTGATAATTCTGCTTCCTGTGGTTTATATAATTGTTTTTCACTATATACCCATGTATGGTGTTCAAATTGCATTCAAAAATTTCAGGGCAACTGATGGGATATGGGGAAGTCCGTGGGTAGGATTTGAACACTTTAGGAAATTTCTATCAACACACCAGTTCGGAAGAATATTAAGAAATACCATTACAATCAGTGTATATAGTCTTGTTGCAGGATTTCCAATACCTATTATTTTAGCACTTGCACTTAATAATGTTGAGAAGATTATGTTTAAAAAGACAGTGCAAATGGTTACATATGCTCCGTATTTTATTTCAACAGTGGTTATGGTAGGTATGATAATACAGTTCTTGTCTCCGCAATTTGGGATAGTAAACCGGATCATTGAGCTGTTTGGCTTTGAACCCATTTTGTTTATGGCAGAACCACGTTACTTTAGTTCAATATATGTTTGGTCAGGTATATGGCAGGGAGCGGGATGGGGAAGCATTATATACTTAGCAGCCTTATCTGGGATTGATCCAACGCTACATGAAGCAGCAATTATAGATGGAGCAACAAAATTACAGCGGACGATTTACATTGATGTGCCGGGAATAATGCCTACAGCCGTTATCCTTTTAATACTAAATGCAGGGCAAATAATGAATGTAGGGTTTGAAAAAGTCATACTTATGCAAAATTCATTAAATTTACAAGCATCGGAGGTAATAGCCACGTATGTTTATAAAGTGGGTCTTGCTTCACAAATTCCCAGGTATTCTTATGGAGCTGCTATAGGCTTGTTTAATGCTGTTATTAATTTGTTTTTGATGCTTGTTGTAAATAGAATAGCAAAAAGGTTAACCGAAACAAGTTTGTGGTAAAAGAGGGTGATTATTGATGGCAACGGCAAAGATAAAAAAGACCATTGCGGATAAAATATATGACACAATTAATTATGTAATACTTAGTCTGGTGTTAATTGTCGTTTTATATCCTCTTATTTTTATAGTTAGCTCTTCATTTAGTTCGACCAGTGCTGTTATGGCAGGTAGAGTATGGTTATTTCCTGTAGAGCCCACCCTACGAGGATATAAAGCTATTTTCGAACATAAATATATTTTAAGTGGTTATGCAAATTCTTTTTATTACATGTTTTTCGGAACAATAGTAAATGTTATTATGACGATTATGGCGGCTTACCCATTATCCAGACCTGATTTTAAGGCAAGAAATATAATTATGGGATTATTTGCTTTTACTATGTTTTTCGGAGGAGGAATGATACCTACATATATACTAATCAACAAACTCGGACTTATCAATAATAGACTTGTAATGATTATACCGGGTGCATTGTCAGTGTGGAATGTCATTATAACAAGAACTTATTTTCAAACGACCATATCGAATGAACTTCTTGAAGCAGCTCAGTTGGATGGTTGCAGTGATGCAAAATTCATTATTAAAGTGGTAATACCCTTATCCGGAGCGATTATAGCAGTAATAACGTTGTTTTATGCAGTGGGGCATTGGAATGCGTTTTTTAATGCATTTATATATCTAAATGACAAAAAGCTATTTCCTTTACAGCTTATACTCAGGGAAGTTCTGGTATTAAGTGAAATAGATGTAAGTATGATTGCCGGAGTAAGAATGGAGGAGATAGAGGCAAGAGAAGGCATAAAAGAGTTACTGAAATACTCTTTGATAGTTGCTGCCAGTGCTCCCGTGTTGTGTATGTATCCATTTGTGCAAAAATATTTTGTAAAAGGTGTTATGATCGGAGCCATTAAGGGTTGATAAGCAAAAAACAAAAAACATAGAGAGGAGGTGGTTTGTGTTTTGAAGTGTTAATCATTACATAACTGAAATGGAGTGGGGGTGGTAATCTTTATTGGTAAATAAGGAACTGGTTGTTTCAATGATAAGAAAAAGAGAGGTAAAGGGAGGTATCGTAATGAGAAAATATTTAAGTATATTGCTTATACTGATCATGTGCTTGGTTTTGTTTGTTCAAGGTTGTAGCGGGGCTAAACCAGAAGAAAGTACGGTTGACAAAGAAGAACAGAAAGAACTACAAACTCCTCAAGAGGGAGAAACAGAGGGACAGGAAGAGAGTGATGACTGGGAAGGAAATATGTCACCACCGGGGGTATTTCCTATTGTAAAAGAAAAGGTTACTCTCCGTGTTTTTGTTGCACCTGAACCATGGATTGGAGATTTTTCGGATAACAAGGTAACAAAGTGGTATGAAGAAAAAACCAATGTTCATATTGAATGGATGCAAGTATCAAGGGATGATGCAGGTCAAAAGGTTAATCTTATGCTGGCAAGCCAAACAGATTTGCCTGATATCTTTATGACCGGTTTAACCCAAGCTCAGATTATAACTTATGGTTCTCAGGGTATTCTTTTACCTCTTAATGATTACATTGAAAAACTAGGAGTGGGTATCAAGCAAGTATTTGAATATGATTCAATGGTAAAAGGTATGATAACTGCACCTGATGGTAATATATATGGCTTGCCGGAATACAACGAGTGCTATCATTGCGATTTTTCGCAAAGAATGTGGATTAATCAGAAGTGGCTTGATAACTTAGGGCTTAAAACACCGGAAACAACAGACGAATTTTATGAAGTTATGGTGGCTTTTAGAGACAATGACCCAAATGGTAATGGCAAAAAGGATGAAATTCCTATTTCTTGTGCGCCCAATGATTGGAATGGAAGTATTGATGGCTTTTTGATGAATCCTTTTATCTATAGTCATTCTACGTATAATGTAGCTATTATGCTTGAGAATGACAAATTTAGTTGTGCTTCAATACAACCGGGTTGGAAAGAGGGACTAAAATTCTTGCGAAAACTTTATAGTGAAGGATTAATAGATCCGGAATGCTTTACTGCTGATACTAATCACTTAAGGATGCTTGTTGAGAGTGAAGATGGCTGCAGAGTGGGAGCGATCCCTGCAGGAAGTGTATATTTTGCTGATAAAACAAAGCCTACTAAAGAAGAGTTTGTTCCATTAGCTCCGCTTAAAGGACCCACCGGATTAAGACAGACACCTCAGTATCCAACAAGTGTTAGTCAGTGTTTCTTTATAACAAATGTATGCAAATATCCTGAAATTGCTTTTAGATGGGGAGATGGGCAGTATACACTGGATCCAATAGAATCACTTGCATGGAGCGGAGAAGAAAATGTGGACTGGAGAAGGGCGAAAGAGGGTGAAGTTGGTCTTGATGGCAGACCGGCAGTATATGTACCTATACTACCATATGGAGAGCCGCATAATTCACATTGGGGACAACCGCACCCGCAGATTGTAACAAATGAAAAGCGATTTGGTCAGGCTGTTCCTCAGGGTGAGTGGGATCATGAAACAATTTTATATCAGGCACGCAAGAATTATTACGAGATGTATGGACCAAAACAGGTAATTCCACCTTTGTTCTATTCGGAGGATGTGGTTGAGGAAGTAAGTGAATTAGGCACTGCTCTGCACCAATATCAGGATGAATGTACTGCCAGATTTATTACGGGAGATATGGATATTGATACTGAATGGGATAAATATGTTGAAGAAATGAAGAGAATAGGAATTGATCGGTATATTGAAATCATGCAAGAAACATACGATAGACAGTATTTGGGAAAATAGTTGATTGACAAATACAAGGTGTTGCAAAAATAGGCTATTTTTGCAACACCTTGTATATTCAAATGGTTTTGGGAGTGTTAATGATTTGGTGTATGGATTTGTAGTATAACTGATTTTAGAAATTTGGCCGGTAAACAATTATTATTTTGTTTGTGTTTATAATGAAAGGGTGGAGATTTTTGAGTTTAATTAGGAAAATCTCTACCCTTTTAATTGATAATGTTCTCTTTTGCAGTTTGAAAAAACATGGGTTTTTTCTCAAAAAGTGTTGCGTTTAATGTTTAATCTTGTAATTTGAGAATAAAAAATAAGGTAGGAATAAAAAATAAGAGGGGCGGTTTCATATGTCTTATAAAGCATCCTGGAATTCACTGAAAGATCACATTACTCCCAAATGGTTTAAGGATGCAAAGTTTGGCATTTATACCCATTGGGGAGTATATTCGGTTCCAGCTTATGGACCGAATGTTACCTGGTATCCCTATAATATGTACCGCGAAGGAACTCCACAATATGAATATCATGTAAAAACTTATGGACATCCATCCAAATTTGGCTACAAGGATTTTATCCCCATGTTTAAAGGAGAAAAGTTTGATGCAGATGAATGGGCCGAACTTTTCAGAAAAGCCGGTGCTCAATTTGTAGGCCCTGTTGGAGAACACCATGATGGATTTTCTATGTGGGATACCCAATATAGCAAATGGAATGCAGCAAGGATGGGTCCTAAAAGGGATATTGTAGGTGAGTTAGAGAGGGCAATACGGAAACAAAACATGCGATTTATGGTGGCGCTCCACCACGCTGAAAATTGGTGGTTTTTCCCTCATTGGAAGAAGGAATACGATACTTCAGATCCCAGTTATACGGGCCTATACGGTGAACTGCATAATCAGGAATGGGGGGAAAGCGGATTAGAAAATAAAGAACGAAATGATGAGTGGGCTTTGCAGGACAAACCAAGCAAAGAGTTTCTGGATAGGTGGCTGGCCAAAACGATCGAGGTTATTGATAAATACCAGCCCGATATGCTTTGGTTTGATTTCGGACTTCGTTATGTTCAGGAACATTACAAACGTGAATTGTTGGCCTATTATTACAATAAAGCTAAAGAATGGGATAAAGAGGTTGTAGTGACCTATAAATGGCATGACATGGCGCCGGGCAGTGGTGTAATTGATTTAGAGCTGGGGAGGTACGATCAACTGACTTACCACGAATGGATTACCGATACAACTGTGGATGATGGATGTGCCTGGGGATATATGTTGGATGCCAGGTATAAGACTCCTGATGTATTAATTCATTATTTGGTCGATAATGTGAGTAAGAATGGCTTAATGCTGCTTAATGTGGTGCCTAAACCCAATGGAGAAATTCCAGAAGAGGCAAAAGAGATTCTTTTGGAGATAGGAAAGTGGTTGGAAGTAAATGGAGAGGCTATCTATGGCACTACACCGTGGATGGTATACGGTGAAGGCCCTACCCATATGACCAAGGCAGGGTATTTCAGCGAGGAGCAGGAGGTTCGGTATACGGCGAAGGATATTCGATTTACGGTAAAGGATGATATTCTCTATGCCATTTGTTTGGGTTGGCCTGAACATGAGGTTATAATCAGAACTATAGGAGAGAAGCTATACGAATCCGAGATAGCTTCTGTAAGAATGTTGGGCATAGATGAAGAATTGTCTTGGCGGATAATTGACAACAGCCTCATAATCAAAACCCCTGATAAGAAACCTTGTGATTATGCTTATGTATTTAAAATTGAGAGAAAGCATCCTTTCAAATAGTACAAAGCTCAATTTCAGGAAATTATATCATGCTGAGGTATAATTGATCATTCTGCATTTTTATAAAGAAGTAAATGATAATAGCTGATACTTACCGGAATAATTATCCGTATTGGTTTTATCAGATAATTTCCTCTGAGTTAGTGTACGTTGGGATGTTCTTTCTAATTCTTGTTTAGGGTTTGAGAGTAAATATCCATGCGTCGAGGTAATATCTTCAAAAAAGCTGTTGCTTTTTTAAATAATTTAATAATAATTTATATGTACCGTAAACATGAGAAACAATTTGTGGTGTCAGGCAATGAAGTTGTAACTTTCGAACATTGCATTTCTATATTACTTACCGTAATAATTACAACCAAATTATTTAAAGTTAAGCGAATAACCAAAGGATTGATAATAAACTCAAATATTGAATCATCTTACTCTCAGAATCTTTCCGGTTATTGTTGAAATATTTTTAAAAAAGAGGCAAGCATGACTTTGCATAAAATAAAAGGTAAATTAGCGGAGGGGGTTCGCATGAGAACGAGAACTGCATATGTAAAGGCTCCATAT
>JAAYLF010000365.1 GCA_012522035.1 Clostridiaceae bacterium | reverse complement strand
TTTTGACTCTCTTGCCCGGAACATGATTTTCATGATCAAGGAGGTTTCTTTCATTTCCATAGTCGAATTATCCGTTGTGTACTCCCCTTTTTTCGGTACGGACGATACAACTTCATGCCCCAACGCTTTTTCGAGATCCCTCTGAGTGGGCTTTCCATTACAGTTCTGATACCAGCTTTCTTTCTGCCAGTCAGGTACATCCACTGTTTCTCCATCAACATAGATCTCTGAAGTCAAATCAGCAACTGAAATCTTGTAATTCCCGCCAGGCACCTTCCATCCGTTCTGCCAAATTGCAAACGAGCGGTCGTTCAGTACAAAGGTGACAGTTTTACTCTCCCCGGCCTGCAGGTAAACTTTATCAAAAGCTTTCAATTCCCTCACTGGTCGGTGAATGCCGTTTTGTGGAGGATGCACCCACAACAATACCGCTTCCGCTCCTGACCTTTTGCCGGTATTTGTTACCGTAACCGAAACGGTCCTGTCAACAACCTTCAGGTCCGAATACACAAAGGAAGTGTACGACAAACCGTACCCAAAGGGGAAACGAACAGGTATGCCCGCTTTTTCATAATAGCGGTAGCCAACGTAGATACCCTCTACATATAGAGCGTCTTTTGTTTTGGCATAAATATTGGATGAGGCACAGTCATCATAACGTACAGGCCAGCTCTCGGATAGCTTTCCTGACGGAACCGCTTTACCAAACAGCAGATTCTTAACAGCTTCACCGCCTGCCTGCCCGGGAAGCCCCATAAACAAAATAGCTTTAACCTTGTCTGCCCAAGGACATTCCAAGGCACATCCGCTGAAAAAAACAACTACCGTATTGGGATTTGCTTCTGCTACTTCATCGATCAAGCGCAACTGGCCGTCGGGCATTTTCATGCTGCTGCGGTCAAAGCCTTCTGATTCATAATTGTCGGGAAGTCCAGCAAAAATTACTGCCACATCGGCATTTTTGGCTGCAGCGACCGCATCTTCAACAAGCTCATTTGTCGTAGAGCCATCGTCAAGACATCCCTCATGCCATTTAAGATTCGGCATTGCATCGCAGGGTGTTGTGATTCTAAAGGGGTTTATATGGCTTGAACCAGTACCCTGATAACGCATTTTCTTTGCCATTGAACCAATAAGAACAGTCCTTTGCTCCTCGTTCAAAGGTAAAATATCTGAATCGTTTTTCAGCAGGACTGCACTTTTTTCCGCTGCCTCACATGCAATGCGGTTATGTTCCTCAGCATTAAGGTTGTGCGGTGTGTTTAGAATTTGATGGGCTTCAAATACACGCTTTAGAATTCTCTCAACAGATTTATCAATTTCCTTTTCTTCAAGCAGGCCAGCACGAACAGCCTTAATAGTGTCTTTTTCCATATACCCGCTGCCACCAGGCATCAGCAAATCGCATCCTGCACGGAAAGCAGCAATTCTATCCGACATTCCTCCCCAGTCGGTAACTACAAATCCATCAAATCCCCATTCATTACGGAGAATATCCGTAAGCAGTTTTCGGTTGTCAGAGCAGTAAACCCCATTTATTTTGTTATATGCTGACATCACAGAGGAAGGTTTGCCTTCTTTTACCGCTATTTCAAACCCCGATAAATACATCTCCCTTAAAGTGCGTTCATCAAGGATGCTGTCTGAGTTGAATCGACTTTTTTCCTGATTGTTGCAGGCAAAATGTTTGAGACATGAAGCCACTCCGACCCCTTCAAGACCTCTTATCCACCCTGCTGCCATTTTTCCTGAGAGGTATGGATCTTCACTGAAATATTCAAAATTTCTGCCGCACAAAGGATTTCGTTTCAGATTCGCACCCGGACCAAGAACAATTCCAACATTCTGTGCCAAAGCCTCTACACCAATAGCACACCCGATGCTTTCTGTCACGGCAGGGTCAAAGCTTGATGCTGTTGTAGATGCAGAAGGAAAACAGGTCGCAGGTACGGATTTGTTTATTCCGAGCATGTCCTGAGCGCTTGCACTTTCCTGTTTTCTTAGTCCGCTCGGGCCGTCGGAGAGCATCATTTCGGGAATTTCGTACTGCGGCATTGCTTTTGTATGCCAGAAATCCGCACCTGAGCAAAAAGCCACTTTGTCCTTTAATGTCATCCGAGAGATAATTTCTTTTATCTTGCTCATATCATTCCTCATATTCCCACGTCCCCGCAGTTTGAATGTATTCTTTCCCGTCTGGCAATTTTACCATTGCACGGCAGCCTGGAGGAACCGTTACAGTATAGACAGTTTTACCTTCTTTTCTCTCCCAAGAACTTGTAATTTCTCCGTAAACACTTTTGTACGAAGCTTTTGCGTATGTCAGACTGTCTCCAGGCAAAGGTGAAACAATAAATTCATTATCGCCGGATACTTTGATTCCGCAGACAGTGTCAAACAAGAAACGGCACACCGCTCCCTTCGAATAGTGATTGAGAGAACCTATACCGCCCTTTTTTGATTCTGGTCCTTTCCATGCTTCCCAGACCGTGGTTGCGCCATTTTTCGGCATGAAAAGCCAGCCGGGCATTTCTTCATTTTCAATAAGTCTGTAAGCGTGCTCAGGATTAATGTCCTTTAGTACGTCAAGTATGAAGGGCGTTGACAAAAAGCCGGTTCCGACACGCCATCCGTAATTGTCAAGAGCTTTTATCAATCTATGCTCTGCATACTTTTTCTGTTCACTGTCAAGCATGTCAAGGGCAAGTGGACGAACAAGCCGCGCCTGTCTGTCCGTATCGAGCAAGTACTTGTCAGTTTTCACAAGCGCACGGTAGGACTCTTTGCAGTTATTACTAAATTGTCTGTATTCTTCAGCTTTATCATCCCGACCAAGTTCTTCTTCCATTTTTGCAAGAAGAGAAAGAGCGTATGAGGTATATGCGGTGGCAACTTCAGGACGGGGAACCACACAATCCTTCCACGTCATGGGGTGTACATCGTCAGGTTCTGCCCATTCACCATAGCTCTGCCCTGCATTATTAAGGTACCTTTTGGCTTTTCCACGCAGTCCAGTCCGCTTTGCCGTTGGATACCATTTGCCGCATCTTTTCATTT
>JAAYLF010000364.1 GCA_012522035.1 Clostridiaceae bacterium | reverse complement strand
ATTGATGCTCTTGTTCCTATTGGAAAGGGTCAAAGAGAGCTTGTCATTGGGGACAGGGAGACGGTTAAAACTGCGATTGCAATCGATACCATAATAAATCAGAAAGACAAGGATGTATACTGTGTATACGTGGCCATTGGACAAAAAGCGTCAACTGTTGCGAGAATTATAAAAGTGCTGCATGAAACGGGTGCAATGGATTATACGACGGTGGTTCTTTCCACCGCCAGCGATTCCGCACCACTTCAATACCTTGCCCCATATGCAGGATGTGCCATTGCAGAGCATTGGATGTACCAGGGCAAAGATGTGCTTGTTGTGTATGACGATTTGTCAAAACATGCGGTTGCATACAGGGCTATAAGCCTTTTGCTTCGCCGTCCACCGGGACGTGAAGCGTATCCTGGAGACATATTCTACCTGCACTCAAGACTTTTGGAGAGGGCTGCCTGTCTGAGTGAAGAATACGGCGGAGGTACATTAACGGCTCTTCCGATTGTGGAGACCCAGGAAGGCGACATCTCTGCATATATTCCCACCAATGTCATTTCAATTACCGACGGACAGATATATCTGGAGGCGGATCTGTTCAATAATGGCGTTCGTCCTGCGATAAATCCAGGCTTTTCCGTGTCCCGTGTGGGAGGATCTGCCCAGGTTAAAGCCATGAGAAAGCTGGCAGGACCTCTGCGCATAGAATTTGCACAGTACAAAGAACTTGCAGCCTTTTCTCAGTTTGGTTCGGATTTGGACCAGGATACATTAAGGCGCCTTAATCATGGAGACAGAATCATGGAGGTATTGAAACAGCCTCAGTACAGGCCAATGCCTGTTGAAGACCAGATTTTGATAATATATGCTCTTAACAACGGATTCTTGGAGGATGTTGATATAAATCGCATATTAAGGTTCCAAAGAGATTTTATCAAGTATGTGGATACACATGCTGCACACATCAAGGAGGAAATAAGGGAGAAGGAAGAGATTTCTGACGATCTTGCCAAGGAAATTGATGCTGTAATAAAAGAGGTCAAGGAACTCTACAACTACAGCTAGGGAGGTTATGGTTTGAATTCACTGAGGGACATAAAGCAGAGGATTGAAAATATTGATTCGACCAAACAGATTATCAGGGCGATGGACATGATCGCATCAACAAAGCTGCAGAAGGCAAGGGTGCAGCTTGAAGGAGTGCGTCCCATTTACAGCAATCTCAAAAGGATTGCTGAAGAACTGGGCTGCCACAAGGATGCCCATTCCCACATATTCTACAACAACTCGAGCATTGAATCCCAAGACACTTTATACATCGTCATAACCAGCGACAGAGGTCTTTCCGGAAGTTACAACGCCAACATATTGTCAAAGTCGTATGCACATATGAACCAGGAAGGGGTAAATGAGAAAATACTGGTTGTAGGTTCAAAGGGGTATGAGTATTTTAAAAAAAGAGAAAAGAAAATTCTAAGAACCGTAACGGACTTGACGGATGCGCAAGTCTATTATGTTGCAGAAAGTATTGCAAACTGGCTTGTTGATTATTATCTTTCAGGAAAAGTAAAAGAAGTATATGTTGCATACACTCATTTTGAGACTGTCCTAAGCTATGTCCCGTATGTGGAAAAACTATTGCCCATGTCCTGCAGTGGGATTAAAGAGTATTTTGACAGAAAATATGAGCCTGATGTAAAAACCTTTATAGACAACCTGATACCTCTGTACCTGCACATGAATCTATTTAGGGCCTTTTCGGAATCCCATACCAGCGAACAGGCGGCAAGAATGGTCAACATGAGTGCAGCGGGCAAGAACGCAGAGGAGATAATAGAAGACCTCACAAGAATGTTCAACAGGAAACGTCAGGCGGTTATTACGCAGAAACTTAGCGAGATTGTGGGAAGTGTAAGTATATTGAATAAGGGTGAACTAGATGGCTGAAGTAAACAAGGGTAAAATTGTTCAGATAATTGGCGCGGTTATAGATATAAGGTTTGAGAGTGAACTGCCTTCCTTGTACAATGCGATTGAAATAAAGAATGGCGACGAGGTGGTTGTTGTCGAGGTTATGCAGCATCTTGGCGATAATACTGTAAGATGCATATCCATGCATCCTACAGACGGCTTGAGAAGAGGCATGGAGGCTGTAGACACAGGACATCCCATATCGGTGCCTGTGGGAGAAGAGGTATTGGGCAGAATGCTCAATGTGTTTGGTGAGCCAATTGACAACCTTCCTGAAGTGGAGGCAAAAGAAAAATGGGAAATCCACAGGGAACCTCCAAAGCTTTCTGATCAGGTTGCCACACCTGAAGTCTTGGAGACGGGCATTAAGGCCATAGACCTTCTTTGTCCCTTTGCCAAGGGAGGAAAAATTGGTCTGTTTGGAGGCGCTGGTGTCGGCAAGACCGTACTTATTATGGAACTCATAAACAGTATAGCAAAAGAGCATGGAGGATATTCCGTGTTTGTCGGAGTGGGAGAGCGTACCCGTGAGGGTAACGATTTGTACTTTGACATGAAAAACTCCGGTGTTCTTGACAATACTGTTTTGGTATTTGGCCAGATGAACGAGCCTCCAGGAGTTAGAATGAGGGTTGGTTTGACCGGTCTTACCATGGCAGAATACTTCCGCGACCAGAAAAACCAGGATGTTCTCCTTTTTATCGACAACATATTCCGTTTTGTACAGGCGGGTTCCGAGGTTTCAGCTCTATTGGGAAGAACCCCAAGTGCCGTTGGATACCAGCCTACACTGGCAAATGAAATTGGTGCACTTCAGGAAAGAATAGCATCCACAAAAGCAGGTTCCATAACCTCTGTGCAGGCAATCTATGTACCTGCGGATGACTTTACCGACCCTGCCACTGCAACCACTTTTGCCCATCTGGATGCTGTAACCGTTCTCTCAAGAAGCATAGTGGAGATGGGAATTTATCCAGCAGTGGATCCTTTGAGTTCATCCTCAAGAATTCTTGAGGCTAACATAGTAGGTACCGAACATTACAATGTGGCCCGTTCGGTAAAAAGCATACTTCAGAGATATCAGGATCTGCAGGATATTGTTGCAATCCTTGGTATAGATGAGCTGTCCGAAGAAGACAAGAAGATAGTAAACAGGGCAAGAAAGGTACAGAGATTTTTGGCCCAGCCCTCAT
>JAAYLF010000363.1 GCA_012522035.1 Clostridiaceae bacterium | reverse complement strand
GAGTATGGTTTCCAATCTCGTGTCCTTCATTAATCATTCTGTTTAATATTCTTTTGTCTGATTCCCAATCTGAATTTGTCCTTCCAATAGCTGAAACAAAAAACGTCGCTTTTACTCCTCTTTCCTTCAATCCGTCCAACAACCTGTCTGTTATTAATCTATGTGGACCGTCATCAAAGGTCAGCACAATAACTTTTTTCCCATAATACTTTTCATTCAGTGAGTATTCTCCATCAGGAACAAAAGTCGGAGTAGGAGTTGGTGTTGGGGTAGGAGTCGGCATCTCTGTTGCTGTCTCGGTTGGATTCGGTGTCGGACTTGCTTCCGGAGTCCCTGTAACAACAGGCTCGTCCGTGGGCGAACTGGTGGTTTTTTTTGCCAGTGAGTCAAAATCCTTTGCACATTCATTGAGAATTGTTGCCATAACCAGACACAATACTGCAATTAACAAGATGATTATAAATTTCCTGAGTTTTACTTCTTTTTCTTCTCTCTTCATCTCAATCCTTCTTTATGTATATAGTACGTATATATTATACCATCCACAATGATATTTCATAGTCTTTTTTATATATAATTCTCCCAATTTAAAAAGTATTATATCATCCAAAAAATGCATTTGTAAATATTTTTAATATTTTAACTTTATTTTCAAATTATTGAATAATTGTTTCTCATATTGAAAATTCATAGATATATAGTTGACAACACACAACTTATTGTGTAGTATATGTCCATTAGATTAAAGAAAAAGGAGGTATTTTTTGGATTTATCAAAAGTATATGGCGAAAATTTTGCTCTAGACAATGAACTGGATATTCCTGAATTTGGTTTCCATGTAGAAATACGAGGCGAGAATCTTTTCATTGGTAACAACTCAAAACATCGCTGCTTCAGAACTTTACGGAGGCATTTTGCAGGAAAAGGCTACAAAATTTATGCAGTTAATTGTTCAGACGACGCATTCCAAATGATTATTGGAAATTCCACACTTTGCAATATCCAAAAAGATACCAGAACTTTTTCTGCGAGTTACTCCGTATTCAAGACGATGACAGGAATTAATGCTGACCACAGCATGTTTATCCGCCTGATTCATTCCATCGAGGATTTCAGGTACACATTTTTTGCTATTGCTGTTGATGGCAAAAAAAACTTTACAGAATGTATTACATACCAATGGAGTAGTATTAGAGCATTCATGGTAGACGACTGGGAATATGATGACCTGATTTCAAAAGATGAAGTGTACATGGCTTTTGAGTGCGGTAAGACACCCTACGAATTTGCTAAAGCTGTGTTCAACAGAGGTTACCCCTCATATAGATCAGGGTCGAAGAATATTGATATGGCAGAGGAGCCTGGTCAAAAGCTAATAAACTCCATTCTCGCCGAGTATTATCATTTACCGGAAAACCTTTTTGCAATGTTCCCCAAAACGCGCGAGAAAATCTTGAAAAATGCTTTGAGTGATGAGGATTTGCTGGGGTACATGGTGTTTAACCTTATCAGTAAAGGAGCATCATTTAGAAAATGCGCCGACCTCTTGAAATGCAGCTATACAAAAGTGTATAATGCATACAAAGTATATGTGTTAAAACGCAAACATAACAACTTTGATGACATGAACAACAAGTTCAAAGACTTTTAAAAGGGGGCTTGCGCAATGAAAAAGTTTTTCAAGATTTTTTTGCCGTTATTACTGATTGTTGCTCTTGTATCCTGTCAGCAGGAAGAGAAGAAGCCCTATGTTGGAACATGGGCAGATGATAACATGACCATTACTCTAAATGATGACAATACTTTTGAAATTAAGGACAAGGACGGAGCAATAAAGGGAAAGTATGAGATAATTGAGGATGAGTTAAAACTTGTCGTTGAGGAAGTATTTGAAGAAAATCCGGTAAACGAAAACATCAAAGTCGGGGATGAAATCAAGGTTAAGTTCAAAGTGGAAAATGATGTGTTATCTGTAACATACGACGGCAAAGTTTACGACTTTCCCAAGAAATAAGAAAAATGGCTGTACATTGATACGATGTTCAGCCTTTTTCTTAAGTAAAAAAAGTGTCTCCGACACATCAGCTCCCCTAGCCCCTCAATCTAGAGGGGAACTAGGGTGTTCCTTTTTTTACTGTTTGTCTTATAATAACAACATGAACATATTGCAAGAAATATTTAAAGATAACTTTGAGCAGATGTTATATTTATTGAAACCACGGAAAACAGTGGT
>JAAYLF010000045.1 GCA_012522035.1 Clostridiaceae bacterium | reverse complement strand
GTTATCATGTTGTCCAGTTCACTCTTTATATGTTCCTTTATTCCAAAGGACTTTATGTTTCTCATCTCGGCTACTCTTTCCGCAATCAGAGCAGTCCTTTCGTAAACCGCCTCTGATCTGAACTCCTCGTAGAAGAGAGACGCCAAAGTCTCTTTGTCAATATACTCCGACAGCTCCTCATCAAGATAAAGATCTTCCGGAGCAAACAGGTTTTTCTCAACAAATTTCACATATTTCTTTACGATCTCGGAAAAATCCCTTGTGCACTTGAATGCAGAGATTTTTCTTAGTCTTGCCATCTCTGTTTTATTGGCAGAAAGGATATATTCCTGGGATTCAAGTCTTCCCAGATAATGCGTGCCAGCTGAATAGAACAGGAAATCTCCCACTATTTCCTCTGGCGATATCTGATTGATATTCTCTTCTCCCAAATCAGGCAGCACACTTGAAATATATTCTGCAAACACCTTGTTTGGAGATATGATTGCCAGCTGCTGGTTTCTAAGCCTATCCCTGAAATGATACAGCACATATGCGGCCTTGTGAAGAGCAATGGATGATTTGCCACTGCCGGGGCATCCCTGAATAACACTGACACCTTCAATAAAGTCCCTGATTATCCGATTCTGCTCTTTCTGCAAAGTCTGCACAATAACCTTCATCTTTTCGTCGGAGTTTCGGCTTAAAACCTCATACAGAAACTCGTCATCAGAAGGCATGTGTATATCCGTGAACTTAACAAGTCTTCCATTCTTGAAAACATATCGTCTCTTAAGATGCAGTATGCCGTGAATTTCACCCATAGGTGCCTTGTATGAAGCTTTTCCTGGCTCGTGTTCATAGTACAGGGACGCTATGGGAGCCCTCCAGTCATATATAATTATGTTGTCTGTTTCAGGATCCTTGACTGTATGAATGCCAATATAGAACTTGTCAACGGGATGTGATATTTCCTGAAAATCAAACCTGGCAAAATATGGCTCTTTAAGCTGCCTGCCGAGTTTTGAAAGGACATTCAGTGTTGATTCATACATTCTTGTATCCCTGGCTTCCGCCTTGAGCAAATCCATCTTCTCGTCATCTTTAAGCTCGTAAAAAAAGTCTATGAAATATGTTCTGTCCTTGACTATGTCCTTGCGCTGTTTCTTTAGGTAGTTTAACTCTTCCTCTACAAGCTTTTTGATTACGTTAATAGTCATCTCCGCATATTCAAGTTCTTTTCTTTTCTCTTCAGTATACATTCTTTCAACTCCTGTAGCTGCCATTTATTCTCACATAATCGTATGAAAAATCACATGTCCACATAATGGATTTTTCACTACCTGAATTAAGATCGACCAGAATCTTGAATTCGTCCTGTTTCAGTATTTCAAGGGCAACATCTTCATCAAACTCCAAAGCAACGCCATTTTTGCAAACCGCCAGCCCCCCTATATATATATCTATTCTGTCGGGCTCAAAAGAGGCCTTGGAATAGCCTGCTGCGGTAATAATTCTGCCCCAGTTTGCATCTTCGCCAAAGAAAGCGGTCTTGCACAAAGGCGATTTTGCAATTGCGGAAGAAATGAGGTCGGCATCTTCTTTCGTTTTGGCATTGACTACCTCAATTTCCACAAGCTTTGTGGCGCCCTCGCCATCCTTGGCAATAGCTTTGGCAAGATTCAGGCAAACCTCATAAAGGGCCTGCTCAAAAAGAATGTATTCACTTCCATCATCTTCTATGCATTCATTGCCAGCCAATTGGTTGGCCATAACAAGGCACATGTCGCAGACTGATGTATCTCCGTCAACAGACACTCTGTTGAAAGTCATGTTAACGACCTTGGACAATGCCTTATCAAGCATTTTTCTTGATATATTTGCATCAGTAGTAATAATTGATATCATTGTGGCCATATTGGGATGAATCATCCCACTGCCTTTTGCCATACCACCGATTCTGACAGTTATTCCGCCTATGATTGTCTCCTTCTCGTACAACTTCGGCACGGTGTCGGTGGTCATGATGGCCTCCATGGCATCATGTCCTCCCTCGTATGACAATTCGGCATATGCCTTGTCGATTCCCTTCTTTATCAACTCCACATTCAACGGCACTCCAATTACACCTGTAGAGCCGATAAGAACGGTATCCTTGTCAACCTGCAGCTTCTGTGCCAAATACTCGGTAATAGAAAGGGCATCTTCATACCCTCTTTGTCCTACGCATGCATTGGCACAACCGCTGTTTACAACCACAGCGTTAACATATGGGCTGTTTCCCATTCTCTCCATTGTAAGCTGAAGAGAGTGGCCTTTGACAATATTTGTTGTATACACTCCGGAGCAGACACAAGGATTGTCTGAAACAACAACGGCAAGATCCTTCCTGCCGTTTTTCTTCAGTCCACATGCAACACCGGAAGCTTTGAATCCCCTGGCAAACGTTACCATTTACTCCTCCTTATTTGCAATTACACGTTAATACTACTTTTTCATCCACTACAGAAGCATTTACGATGCAACCCGGTTTCAAAACACCTCTGAGATACATCTCTGACAATTCATCCTCAATGGTTTTCTGAATAAGTCTTCTCAAAGGTCTTGCACCGTACTTGTCATCGTAGCCATGTTTGACAAGATAGTCAAACACATCGTCCCCTATGACGAGCTCTATGTTCTTGCTTTCACAATTTTCCATTACCTCTTCAAGCATGAGCCTTGCAATCCTATGCAGTGACTCCTTGTCAAGTTTGTTGAATACAACAACATCATCTACACGGTTCAAAAACTCCGGTCTGAATATCTTCTTCAAGGCATCATGTGCCTTGTCTTCTATAGCTTCCTGCTCATTCGCAACAAAGCCCAACTGAGCACTCTTCAATGACGTGCCAGCATTGGAAGTCATAATGATGACTGTGTTTTCAAAATTCACTGTTCTTCCCTGGCTGTCGGTAAGTCTGCCGTCATCCAGTATCTGCAGCAGCATGTTGAAAACATCCTCGTGCGCCTTCTCAATTTCATCTAGAAGTATGACGGAATAAGGCCTTCTCCTAATCTTCTCCGTAAACTGTCCGGCTTCATCATATCCGATATATCCTGGAGGTGAACCAATAAGCTTTGATACCGTATGTTTTTCCATATACTCGGACATATCAAGCCTTACCAAGGCATCCAGGTTTCCAAACAAAAGCAGGGTCAGCTGTTTTGCCAGTTCCGTCTTTCCAACACCTGTAGGCCCAACAAATATGAAGGAGGATGGCTTGTAGCGCTTCCTGAATCCGGAACGATTTCTCCTTATGGCTTTCGCACAGGCTTCAACCGCCTTGTCCTGACCTATAACCCTTTGTTTAAGCCTTTTCTCCAGATTCAAAAGCTTCTCCGCTTCCTCTTCGGATATGGTCTGAACAGGTATTCCGGTCCAATTCTCAATGACTTTTGCAATGTCATTGAATTCCAGGTTGATATATGCTTTCTTGTGAAGCTCCTCCAATTTCTGGCTAATGACAGATGCCCTTGCCTTTAGCTCTGCCAGCTGCTTGTATTTAAGCTGTTCCTCTTCCAAAGTCTTTGTTTCAATCTCTGAAAGCTCGCTCTGCTCTTTTTGGTTTTCTTGCATTTCAGCTTCAAGTTTGCTGATTTCAAGCAATACCTCGTTGCGCAGATTTGCTCTGGAAGATGCTTCGTCAATAACATCGATTGCCTTGTCTGGCAGGAATCTGTCGGTAATATACCTCTCGGCCATATAAACCGCATCTTCAATAACGCTGTCGGATATTTTGACCTTGTGATAGTATTCGTAATACTTGCGTATTCCCTTTAAGATTTGAATGGTCTCTTCGGGTGTAGATTCCTCAACGAAAACAGGCTGGAACCTTCTCTCAAGAGCGCCGTCCTTTTCGATACGCTTTCTGTACTCATCAAGAGTAGTGGTGCCAATTACCTGTATTTCTCCCCTGGAGAGAGCAGGTTTTAATATGTTGGCGGCATTAAGGGAGCCTTCGGCCTCGCCAACACCCATAATATTGTGTATCTCATCTATTACAAGTATGATATCCTGATCACTTTTAACCTCATCAAGTACACCTTTCATACGTGCTTCAAACTGACCCCTGAACTGTGTACCTGCGATCATGGCTGTCAGATCAAGCTGATACAGTTTTACCTTGCTTAGCTTGAGAGGCACATCTCCATTAACGATTCTCAACGCCAGGCCTTCTGCAATTGCAGTTTTGCCCACGCCAGGCTCACCCAGCAGAACCGGGTTGTTTTTTGTCCTTCTGTTAAGTATCTGGATTACCCTTTCAATCTCCTTCTCCCTGCCAACAACCGCATCGATATCGCCTCTTCTGGCTTTCTCGTTCAGATTTGTGGCATAGGTGGTCAAGTATTTAAAGGTTTTTTCTTCAGTTTTTTTAGCCTTTTTGGTTTCCTTGCCAATCCTGCTGTGCTTTTCGCTTTCTTCAGGTTCATATGGCTGAATTGCCCTGTTGGCATTGAACAGATTGGCTCTGTTCTTGAAGAAATTAAAAACGTCGGGTACTCCACCTTTATCCATGCCTTCACCAAGGGGATCTTCTTCGCTTCCCCCTTGCATGGAGGTCATCATGTCTGTCATTTCATCTGTCAATGTCTCTATTTCATCATCGGCTATCCCCATCTTGGAGAAAAACTGGTCCACCTGAGGTATGTGCAGTTGCTTTGCACATACCAGACACAATCCCTCATTGATCTGGTTGCCGTTAATATCAACTTTGGATATGAAAACTGTTGCTATTCGCTTTTTGCAGTTTACGCACATGCTGTTATTCATTACTAAACACCTTCTTTAAAAATTGTCCTGTATACGATTGGGCACATTCTGCAACCTGCTCAGGAGTTCCGGTACATACAATACGACCTCCCTTTTCTCCACCTTCAGGTCCCAAATCTATGATATGGTCGGCGCATTTTATTACATCCAGATTATGTTCTATTACCAAAACGGTATTTCCGCCATCTGTCAGCCTCTGTAGTATGTCTATCAATCTTCTAACATCATCCGAATGAAGACCTGTTGTTGGTTCATCCAGAATGTATAGTGTTTTGCCCGTACTGGTTTTCGACAGTTCTGTAGCCAGTTTGACTCTCTGCGCTTCTCCACCTGACAATGTAGTGGATGGCTGGCCCAATCTTATGTATCCCAGACCAACCTCCTCAAGGGTTGCAAGTTTGTTTGCGATACGCGGAATATCCGCAAAAAACTCGCAAGCTTCCTCCACTGTCATATCCAGTATGTCTGCAATATTCTTGTTCTTGTATTTTACTTCAAGAGTCTCCCTGTTATATCTCTTTCCCTTGCACACCTCACAAGGAACATAAACATCAGGCAAAAAATGCATTTCAATCTTTAATATTCCATCACCAGAGCAGGCATCGCACCGTCCGCCTCTTACATTAAAACTAAACCTTCCAGCTTGGTAGCCTCTTGCCCGACTGTCGGGAGTCTGGGCAAACAACTGTCTAATCAAGTCGAATGTACCGGTATACGTTGCGGGGTTCGATCTTGGGGTTCTCCCTATAGGAGACTGATCGATATTTATTACCTTATCTAAGTATTCTATACCCTCTATATCTTTATATGCACCACTTCTGTTTTTTGCACCGTTTAGTTTTGCTGCAAGAACCTTGTAAATTATCTCATTTACAAGAGAACTCTTTCCCGAGCCGGATACTCCTGTCACACAGGTAAATGTTCCCAGAGGGATGCTTACATCGATATTCTTAAGATTATTCTCGCTGGCACCTAATACTTTCAATATTTTGCCATTGCTTTTTCTTCTAATCTCAGGAATATCAATCTTCATTTTACCTGAAAGGTATTTGCCTGTCAAAGAATTTTCGTTGGCCATGATCTCCTCCGGCGTGCCCTCTGCGACTACATATCCACCGGAAGAACCCGCACCAGGACCAATATCTATTATATGATCGGCGCTTCTCATTGTATCCTCGTCGTGTTCCACAACGATAAGGGTATTGCCCAAATCTCTCAAATGCTTCAAAGTCTTTATCAGTTTGTCATTGTCCCTTTGGTGAAGACCAATGCTTGGCTCGTCGAGGATATACAATACACCAGTCAACCCCGATCCTATCTGGGTTGCCAGCCTGATTCTCTGAGCCTCACCGCCTGACAGAGTGCCGCTGGAACGGGCAAGGGTCAGGTAATCAAGTCCAACGCTAATCAAGAACCCTATTCTTGCCTTTATCTCCTTCAGTATCGGAGCGGCAATCATCCTCTCCGACTCCGACAGTTCAATCCTGTCAAGCAAATCACTGACATCTCCTATGGGCAAGTTGGTCAGCTTTGTTATGTTCATTCCTCCAACAGTAAAGGCAAGGCTTTCTTTTCTAAGCCTTTCTCCCTTGCATTCGGGACAGGTTATGTTGCTCATAAAGCCCTCGTAATACTGTTTCATGGTTTCACTGGTGGTTTCCTTGTATCTGCGCTCGACAATATTTACAATGCCATCAAATCTGGCAGTATACGACCCACCAACATATTTAAACAGAATTTTCTCATTCCCACTACCATATAGAATAACATTCTGAATCTTTTTTGGCAACTCACCGAAAGGAGTATCGAGGCTGAACCCGTAATGCTTGGCAAGAGAATGCATTATCTGATAGGTATAACTGTCACCATTTGCCACATTCCATCCTGATATGACAATCGCTCCGTCAGATAGACCAAGCGTCTTGTCAGGTATGAGCAAGTCCGGGTCTATTCTTATCAGATAGCCAAGACCGGTACATTCAGGGCATGCACCAAAAGGGTTGTTGAAGGAAAACATTCTGGGAGTCATCTCAGGCAAGGATATGCCGCAGTCAATACATGCAAAGTTCTGGCTGTACATGATTTGCTCCTGTCCAACAATATCTATCAAAGCCAGACCGGATGCCAGATTCAGAACCGTCTCCAGGGAGTCGGCAAGCCTTCTTTCGATTCCTTCCCTTACAACAAGCCTGTCCACTATAACTTCAATGTTGTGCTTCTTGTTCTTGTCAAGATCAATATCCTCGGTAAGGTCATACCTTATTCCATCCACATTTACTCTTGCATAGCCGCTTTTGGCAAGGCTTTCAAAGAGCTTTTTGAACTCACCCTTCTTGCCCCTGACAATTGGCGCAAGAAGCTGGATTCTCGTTCCTTCCGGCAATTTCATAATACTGTCCACCATCTGGTCCACGGTCTGCGAGGAAATAGGTTTTCCGCATTCCGGACAGTGAGGTTTCCCTATTCTGGCATACAACAGCCTTAAATAGTCATATATCTCCGTAACAGTACCCACAGTGGACCTGGGGTTTCTACTGGTAGTTTTCTGGTCTATAGAAATAGCAGGAGACAAACCCTCTATGCTGTCCACATCGGGTTTCTCCATTTGCCCAAGAAACATCCTTGCGTATGAAGACAAGGATTCAATATATCTTCGCTGTCCCTCAGCATATATGGTCTCAAAGGCAAGGGAAGACTTGCCAGAGCCGGATAGTCCGGTCAAAACAACAAATTTGTTTCTTGGTATTGTCACATCTATATTCTTGAGGTTGTTTTCTCTTGCACCTTTAATTACTATCTTGTCCATCATATGTGATCATCTTCCTAACTCATTACTGCTTTAATCTTCTTGATCATGTCTCTTAGTTTTGCCGCTTCCTCATACCTGAGTTCCGCTGCTGCTTCAATCATCTTGTTCGTAAGGGTTTCAACAAGTTCATCAACCGGCAAGGCCTGCTCCTCTTCGCCAAGAACAGAGCCAAGAGTAAGAGCCTTTTCATCCTCCTCTTCCACTTTCTTGGTAGACTCAATAATGTCTCTAATGCTCTTTCTCACGGTTACTGGAACAATTCCATGCTCTATGTTGTATTCCATCTGTATTCTTCTTCTTCTGTTTGTCTCGTCAATAGCATATTTCATTGCTTCGGTAACCGAATCCGCATACATAAGGACTCTGCCATTTACATTTCTTGCAGCCCTTCCGATAGTCTGTATAAGGGATGTCTCGCTCCTTAGAAAACCAGTCTTGTCCGCATCCAATATTGCCACCAACGACACCTCAGGCAGGTCAAGACCTTCCCTCAGGAGGTTGATTCCCACAAGTACATCAAACTCGCCCTTTCTAAGATCGCGTATGATTTCCATTCTCTCTATCGTATGAACATCGGAGTGCAGATACTTGACCTTTATATCCATTACCGTCAGATACTCGGTAAGACTCTCTGCAATCCTTTTGGTAAGTGTCGTTACCAGCACCCTTTCATTTCTTTCCACAGTGGTTCTTATCTCGTTTATTAAATCATCGATCTGTCCTTCCACAGGACGTACTATAATCTCCGGATCCACAAGTCCTGTAGGTCTGATAATCTGCTCTACAACCTGTACGGATCTCTCTCTTTCATATTCACCAGGACTTGCACTTACATATATTACCTGGTTGATTCTGTCCTCAAACTCTTCAAAGGTAAGAGGCCTGTTGTCATAGGCAGACGGCAGTCTGAATCCATATTCCACAAGGGAGGTTTTTCTTGCCCTGTCGCCGTTGTACATTGCCCTTATCTGGGGTATTGTGGCGTGCGACTCATCAATTACCATGAGAAAATCTTCAGGGAAATAGTCTATGAGGGTATGGGGAGGACTTCCCGGTTCCCTTCCGGATAGATGTCTTGAGTAGTTCTCTATACCCTGACAGTATCCAATCTCCTTCATCATCTCGATATCATAATTGGTCCTCTGTTCTATCCTGTAGGCTTCAACCAGCTTGCCCTGCTGCTTGAAGTACTCTACTCTCTCTTTCAATTCTTCCCGTATTGATTCTATCGCCTGTAGTCTTTTCTGCTGGGTTGTGGCATAGTGGGATGCAGGAAATATGGCCACATGATTTCTCACGCCATATATTTCCCCCGTCAAGGCATCTATTTCCGAAATCCTGTCTATTTCATCACCAAAGAACTCAATCCTTATGAGCCTATTATTAAGGTCCGACGGAATAATTTCAATAATATCTCCCCGGACCCTGAAAGTGTTTCTCTTGAAATCATAATCGTTTCTCTCATACTGGATGTCAACAAGCTTTGCAATTATCTCATCCCTGTCGCGTATCATGCCCGGCCTTAAAGAAAGCATGAGATTTACATAATCATCAGGGTCACCCAGACCGTATATGCAGGAAACACTGGCTACAATGATGACATCTCTTCTTTCAAAAAGTGCCGCTGTTGCAGAATGCCTCAGCCTGTCTATCTCCTCGTTTATCTGGGCGTCTTTTTCTATATATGTGTCGCTGGATGGAAGATAGGCCTCTGGACGGTAATAGTCATAATAGCTCACAAAGTATTCCACACAATTGTCAGGGAAGAATTCCCTGAATTCTGAACACAATTGTGCAGCCAATGTCTTGTTGTGAGCTATGACTAACGTAGGTTTTTGAACCTCTTCGATGACTTTTGCTATTGTAAAGGTTTTGCCGGAGCCGGTTACTCCCAGCAATGTCTGGTGGACATTGCCATTCATTATGCCATTTGCAAGAGCTTCAATAGCCTTTGGCTGGTCTCCTGCCGGCTTGTAATCCGACACCATTTTGAACTTGCCCATCAAGGTCTCACCAAACCTATCTTTCTATATACTTCATCAAGGGTTTTGCTTGCAATTTCATTTGCTCTCTCAGCACCGTCTTTTAGAATCCTGTCCAAGTATTCCTTGTCATTTATTATTTCATTATACTTTTCACGAATGGGTGTCAGTCTATTAACCACCGCTTCTCCCACCGCCATTTTGAACTCGCCATACCTGGAGTTTTCAAATTCCTTCTCCACTTCCTGTATGGTCTTGTCCGTTACTGTGGCGTATATGCTGATAAGGTTGCTTATACCGGGTTTGCTAACCTCATCATACATTATCTCGGTACCCGAGTCAGTAACCGCCTTCTTGAACTTCTTCATAATACTGCTGGGTTCTTCTATAATACTTATAAAATTGTTCTTGTTTTCGTCCGACTTGGACATTTTCTTGTCAGGATCCTGCAGACTCATTATCCTTGCACCCTGTTTGGGTATATATGGTTCGGGGACAACAAAGGTCTCTCCGTAGATATTGTTAAACCTCTGCGCCACATCCCTGGTAAGTTCCAGGTGCTGTTTCTGGTCATCTCCTACAGGCACCAAATCAGCATTGTATAATAGGATATCAGATGCCATCAAAACGGGATAGGTAAACAACCCACTATTTATATTCTCCGAGTGTCTTGCCGATTTTTCCTTGAACTGTGTCATTCTGCCTAGTTCACCCATGTATGTGTAGCATCCCAGAACCCAAGCCAGCTCGCTGTGGGCAGGTACATGCGACTGGATGAACAGAATATTCTTTTCAGGATCCAATCCGCAAGCAATATACAAAGCAAGCACCGAGTAGGATCTATGTCTTAGTTCCTCTGGATTCTGTCTGACTGTCAGTGAATGCAAGTCAACTACGCAGTATATGCAGTCGTATTCGTCCTGCAAGAGGGCAAAATTCTTAAGGGCACCAAGATAGTTTCCCAATGTCAAATGTCCTGAAGGTTGTACACCACTGAATATTCTTTTTTTAGCCTTGTCTCCCATACATAACACTTCCTGTTTTATTATTAGTTAACTTATAAAGTTTAACATTTTATATGATTTTTTTCAATTAGGTTTTCTCGAAAATATGTTCGATAATATTACATTCTACACTATTTTTCTTTCTTGTCAACAAGTATACATCAAATATACAACTAAAAGCTCGATAAAAGATAAACAATCCATTACCGAGCCGTTTTTTATTCAGAATATGATTTTTTTCCATAGACAACTTTCCTTATTGTGCCGCTTGCCACAATCTTGTTGTCTCCCTCAAGATATATTTTTTTAGCCAGGACATCATTAATTCCAATATCTTTTGTATAAAACGACATCCTTGCCCTGCCCTCGCTGGTAACAAGGTCGGGCAATATATAAGAATCTCCGTTTTTTATGTTGAAACTGTACTTCTTAAGAGCAAGCCCCTTAATATCAACGTCCAGTCTTGTATAGCCGTCGTTCAGAACATAAAATCGTACCATTCCTATTATTCCTGGTGCTTCGTCACTGCCAAAAATATATGCTTCAGCCATTTTCACGTTTTTCCACCCCCAATTACTCTCTACTATATAAGTTATGAATAATCGGGGAATACTGTTTGGATATTTTCCAATTATCTTTCTTCTCTGAAGTAGTTCACTCCACAAGAAGCAGGCTGCTGGTTCTCCTTCTTCATTTTGACAGAAGTAATAATCAGAATAATAACAGTTAACAGATATGGCAGCATCTCCAGCAGATAAGGAGATATCGGGCTGTCCTGGAATCTAAGGGCAATAAGTGAGGTAAATCCAAAGAGTAATGAACTATATATTGCCTTCAGCGGATTCCAGCTGGCAAAAATAACCAGCGCCACTGCAATCCATCCTTTTCCTGCTATCATGTTGTTGCCCCAGGTAGTAAGGTATACAACACCAATATATGCGCCGGCAAGGCCACAGAATGCGCCTCCTATGCATATGTGCACATATTTGTACAGGGAAACATTTATGCCTGCTGCGTCCGCTGCTGCCGGATTCTCGCCCACCGCCCTCAGATTAAGTCCTGTTTTTGATTTGTTGATGTAGAAATACGCAATCACAACCAATACAATTGACAGATAAATAATCATGTCATAACCAAAAAGGGCTCTTCCCAGAAAAGGTATGTCCTTGAGCCCAAGAATCTTCCAGTTAACCTTTTGTGTTACCGCATCTGGGATTCTTACACTTTCACCCTTGGCTCCACTCAAGGTGTTGCCCAAAAATCTGGCAATTCCCTGTCCGAAAATTGTCAGGGACAAGCCTGCAACCACCTGATTGGTTCTAAGCGTGACAGTGGCAAAAGCATATATCAAAGCTCCAAAGGCACCAAACAGACAGGCAGCAATCAGGGCTAGAATCACACTGTTGGTGGCAACTGCAGTATAGAAGCCTGCAAAAGCTCCCATGTACATCATGCCCTCAATACCAAGATTTGTGTTTCCCGCCTTTTCATTGAATATGGCTCCTGTTATTCCCAAAAGAACAGGTATTGACACTCTAACCGCAATGTATATATATGATGCAATAATCATTTCTGAGCCACCTCCCTGTGGGTACGAACTATCTTGTAATTGACAAAGAACTCTGCTCCCAGCACGCAGAACAGTATGATACCCTGTATCATCTCAGATGCGGCTGGTGATATGTTCTGATATTCAAGAAAACCTGCACCTTTTGACATAACACTAAACAAAAAGGACGCTACAATCATGACTACCGGATTCAGTTTGCTGAGCCATGCAATTATTATCGCTGTAAAACCAAGTCCTCCCGCAACATTGACAGACAGTTTTTTGAGGTTGCCTGAAACCTGGACGAACCCCGCAATACCGCATATTCCTGCGCTCAGCATCATGGTTCTCATGGTAATCCACCTTACATTCATACCCGCATACCTTGCAGTGTTTACACTTTCTCCAACCACACTGATTTCGTATCCACTCTTTGTATGGTTCATGTAGATGTATACAATAACCACCAGCAAGAGGGATATTATCCATCCGATATGGAGGTCGCTCCAAGGTTTGGATGACGCCAGGGATGGAAGAAGTGCATTCTTCTTGAAGTTGTCAAACTCAGGCCTCATGGCGTTTTCACCCTTCCAAGGACCATATTGCAAGAACAACAGAATACTTAGCGCAATATAGTTCAGCATGAGGGTAAACAGAGTTTCGTTTGTATTGTATCTTGCCTTGAAATATGCAGGTATCAGACCGTACAAGCCTCCAGTTACAAACGATGCCACAAGCATTACAGGAAGAAGAATATAAATTGGCCAATCATTATGGAACAATCCTAAATACGAAGCCCCTATTCCTCCCAGAATAATCTGTCCCTCTGCGCCAATGTTCCAGAACTTCATCTTGAAAGCAAGCCCAATTCCCAGGGAAATGATAAGCAGCACCACAGCCAGCTTTATTGTCTGTACCAAGAAGTAGCCATTCTTAACCGGCTCATACAATAAAGCCATGAGGACCCTGCCAGGATTCTTTTTCAAAATAATCATGAGAATGCTTGTAACGGCAAAAGCCGTCAACACTGCCAGCAATCTCACAATGACCTGTTGATACGTCTTCATGTAAGGACGTTTTACAATATGAAAGGGAAGCCTCATTGTCCAGTCCCCCTTTCAGCAAGTATCTGGGAGTACGTGTGTCCTGTCATCATAAGTCCCAAATCTTCTATTGTTACATCTTTTGGATCAACCATACCCATTATTCTACCACCACATATTACCATTATTCTGTCACAAAGCTCCAATAGTACGTTCAGGTCCTCACCAATATACAGGACCGCAACTCCTTTTTTCTTTTGCTCATTCAGCATGTCATAGATGACATAGGATGAATTTATATCAAGACCTCTTACTGGATAAGCAGTTATCAACAGCTGAGGACTGGAATTGATCTCCCTGCCCAAAAGAACCTTTTGCACATTTCCTCCGGACAGAAGCCTTATTGGATACTGCACACCCTGGGTAACAATATCCAGGTCCTCTACCATCTTCAAAGCCATCTTTCTTGCAGGCTTTCTGCTTAAAAGAAGTCCTTTTTGCCTTCTGTAATCCTTTAAGATAACATTGTCGACCATGTCCATGTTTGCCACAAGACCCATGCCCAGCCTGTCCTCTGGGATAAAGCTCATGCTTACACCCAGATTGATGATCTCATTCGGATTCAATCCAACTATGTTGCGTCCCTTGAATTCTATAGTTCCATCTGCTACAGGATGCAGACCTGCAATAGCCTCACATAGTTCCTTTTGTCCTGATCCTGCAACACCTGCAACACCCAGGATTTCTCCGCCATCCACTGTAAAAGACATGCCATCAATAACTTTAACTCCCTCTTCATCGTAAATTGTGAGGTTTTCCACCTTTAGCACGTCTTTGGTCTTGTCCTTGACAACAGGCCTATCTATGCTTAAATCCACACTGTGACCCACCATAAGCTCTGTGAGTTCCTTTGGATTTGTCTTTTTCGTTTCAACAGTGGCAACACTCTCCCCTTTTCTCAGGATGGTTACTCTGTCACTGATTTCCATAACCTCGTTCAGCTTGTGCGTAATCAAAACAATAGCACAGCCATCAGCCCTGAGTTCTCTGAGAATCTCAAACAGTTTGTCTATTTCCTGGGGAGTAAGAACAGCAGTAGGCTCGTCCAGGATAAGTATTTTTGATTTCCTGAACAATACCTTCATAATCTCAACAGTCTGTTTTTCACTAACGGACATTTGATAAATCTTCTTGTCCAAATTGATATTAAGTCCAAACCTGTTGCTAAGCTCTTCTAATTCTTTTGTAAGTTCCTTCTGGTTCCGCCGTGACGAACCTGCTTGTCCCATTATTATATTTTCTTTGGCAGAAAAGACATCAACCAGCTTGAAGTGCTGGTGTATCATTCCTATTCCGAGCTTTATTGCATCTTCAGGAGATTTTATGGTTACTTCCTCACCATTAATAATTATCGTGCCACTATCCGGAGTATATATTCCCGAGAGTATGTTCATAAGGGTTGTTTTTCCAGATCCGTTCTCTCCCAATAGAGCATGTATTTCTCCTTCTCTTACGGAAAAATCAATATTCTTGTTCGCTACAACATTTCCAAATAGTTTAGTTATTCCACGCAGCTCAAACAGCACATTGTTCACTGAATCACCTTTATCACATATATTTAAAATTGAAAAAGCAATGCAAGATAGAATCCTGCATTGCATGTCCTATATATCTACTTTTTATTAATCAATGGTTCCTACAACACCTTCTACAAACCACATCATGCTAAGAAGTTCCTCGTCAGTCAGTTTGGTGTCGGCTGTAACCTTGACGTTTCCAGCCTGATCCTTGATTTCATAGTTTGCAAAGACATCAAAGCTGCCGTCCTTGAATTTTGCAAGAACTTCCTCAACTTTTTCCTTTGTTCCTTCTGCAACATTGTCTGAAAGTGGTGCAATGCCAACAACGCCTTCCTTGATTCCACCCCAGTATGCAACGCCAGGCTTCCATTCGCCATTAATTATATCTCTGAACTGCTGCTCGTAATATGCCTCAAGATGCCAAACAGCACTGGTGAGGTTGTACTCCTTGGAGGAAACAGACATATCGCTGTGGTAACCGATTGCCCATGCTCCGTTCTCCCTGGCTGCAATCTGTGCGGCGTCGGTATCCTGATGCTGGGTTATAACGTCGCATCCTTCACTGATAAGCGTTTCTGCAGTGGATTTTTCAATGCTTGGGTCGCCCCAGTTTTTTGTCCATCTAACAATAACTTCCGCATCGGGATTCACGCTTCTTACTCCAAGTGTGAATGCGTTTATTCCACGGATAACTTCGGGAATAGCTACGGCTGCAACATATCCAATTTTGTTTGTCTGAGTCTTCAAACCTGCAACAATACCTGTAAGATATCTTGCCTGATACATTCTGCCGAAGAAGTTCGAGAAGTTTACATCATTCTTGTATTCACCCGAGCAGTGCATGAAAATGATATCCTTGTATGCAGGATCACTGGCCAGCTCATTCATATACCTGCCGTATCCATAGCTTGTACCTATAATTACGTTACATCCATTGGCGATAAGGCTTTCAAATACTTCCTTGCAGCTTTCATCGTTGTCAGAAACTTCTTCTCTCTGGAGTATCTGGCTTTCCTTTATGCCAAGAGACTTGGCAGCTGCCATAATGCCCTTGTAGTGCTCAGTTGAAAAACCTACAGGTTCGGAAATGTTTCCGATGTACACAACACCTATTTTCAACTTGTTCACGGCATCGCCTTCGCCATCATTGTCGCCTGTACAGCCGGTAAAGACAGACAGTGCCATGACAATTGCTACCATTACCAAAATCATTTTCTTGTACATAGATTTAACCCCCAAATTAATATGTGTATAAGCATGATACTGACATTGCTCTGTCAGACTAAATTATTGTACTATATGAGTTTCCAAATTGCAATGGTATTTACTAAAACTTTTTTATGTGATATAATGAGATGTTGTGTTTAACATACATCTAATTTCTATTTATATCGAAGTTATATTTATATCGGAGGTAAAACAAATTGAAATGTGATGTGGCAATCATCGGCGGAGGAACCGCTGGAATAATGGCTTCATATGAACTAAACAAGAACAGACCAAACCTTGACATACTTATTATAGAACAAGGCAAACCTATTTATGAAAGAAAATGCCCAATTGTGCAGAACATAACAAGAAACTGCATATCCTGTAAAAACTGCGGCATTATGAACGGTTTTGGAGGTGCTGGTGCCTTCTCCGACGGAAAATTCAACTTCACTACTGAGTTCGGAGGATGGCTCCACGATTACCTGCCAAGAGAAACCGTGATGGACCTTATCGAATATGCGGATAGCATCAATGTATCCTTTGGTGCAACCACCGAAAGATACTCAACCTACTCTGACGAGGCAAGAGAACTGGAAAAGAAGGCTTTGCAAAATGACTTGCACCTGCTTATGGCTTCAGTAAAGCATCTGGGTACGGAAAACAACCTTAGAATATTGAAGAACATGTACGACTACCTCGCTGAGAGAATAAATATCAAATGCAATACATCCGTCGAATCCATCAGTGTTAATTCCGATGGTACATTCAACCTTCAGTTGTCCAGTGGTGAGACGGTTACCTGCAAATACCTGATTGCTTCCCCTGGAAGATCGGGAGCAGAATGGTTTGCTACCCAGGCAGAGAAACTGGGAATAAAACTCACCAACAACCAGGTTGACATAGGTGTCAGGGTTGAGCTTCCTGCAAAGGTTTTTGAAGACATAACCAATGTTGTATACGAGGCAAAACTCGTTTACAGGACAAAACAGTACGGCGACAATGTAAGAACGTTCTGCATGAATCCTTATGGTCATGTAGTGACTGAAAATGTTGACGGACTTATCACTGTAAACGGACACAGCTACAGCGACGAGAAACTAAGAAGCGAAAACACCAACTTTGCACTGCTTGTAAGCAACAGGTTCACAAAACCTTTCAACGAGCCTTACCAGTATGGCAAGAGAATTGCCTCCCTTTCCAATATGTTGGGTGGAGGAGTACTTGTACAAAGGTTTGGGGACCTCATAAAAGGAGTACGTACAAACGAGCACAGGATGAGTCAAAGCTTTACAAGACCTACCCTTAACGCAACTCCTGGCGATTTGAGTCTGGCTCTTCCAAAAAGACACCTGGACAACATAATCGAGATGCTTTTTGCCCTTGACAAAATTGCACCAGGAACTGCAAATCATGACACGCTGCTGTATGGCGTGGAAGTAAAATTCTACAGTGCCAGAATATCATTGAGTGACAAGCTTGAAACACCTATACCAAACTTCTTTGCATGCGGAGACGGTGCAGGCGTTACAAGAGGTTTGTCCCAGGCTGCAGCCAGTGGTATTTACGTTGCAAGAAATATTGTTGATAGAATTCAATAAACATATATTTTTGGAGGTAATAAAATGCAAGAACTTGTTAACAACTTGAACCATCCATCAAGGGAAACAAGACTGGAATCATTAAGAGAACTTATGAAGATGGTTGAAAGCGGCGAAATTCAAAAACCAGTAATGGGAAGTGACGTCAACAACCATATTCATACGACATATTCCTTTTCGCCCTACTCCCCTACCAAGGCGGTATGGATGGCATACATGGCAGGCCTAAAGACAGCTGGAATAATGGACCATGATTCATTAAGCGGTGCAAAGGAATTCATAGAAGCAGGCAAAATTGTGGGCATGCTCACCACCATTGGCGTTGAATGCAGAGCCGACATGTCAAAAACCAGACTCAACGGTCTTAGAATCAACAACCCAGACCAGAAAAGCGTGGCATACATGGCACTGCATGGAATACCTCACCAGAACATAGACACTGTCGTTGAGTTCTTTAAACCATATACAGCTCACAGAAACACAAGAAACAGAAAGATGACAGAGAACATAAACAAGATATTCGCACCCTACGGCATATCCATGGATTACGACAATGATGTTCTCCCCCTTTCAATGAACCATGACAACGGTTCGGTTACTGAAAGACACCTTCTGTTTGCTCTTTCCAAAAAGATTACCGACAAATTCGGTAAAGGTCAAAAAGTTGTGGATTTTCTCAAGAACGAACTTAATCTGAACCTTTCAAAAAAGGTTGAGAACTATCTGCTTCAGGAAGACAATGAAGTATATGAGTACGATCTTTTGGGAGCGTTAAAGAGCGATTTGGTTGAGAAATTCTACATCGATGCAACCGACGAATGCCCGGATGTAAGGGAAGTTATTGAGTTGAGTAGAAAGGTTGGGGCAATATCAGCCTATGCATATCTTGGTGATGTGGGAGACTCTGTAACTGGTGACAAAAAGACACAGAAGTTTGAAGACGACTATATCGATTTGCTCTTTGAAGTTATCGATGAACTCGGATTCAATGCAGTTACCTACATGCCCTCAAGGAACATAATGGAACAGCTCAAAACTGTACGAGCCTACTGCGACAAGTACAATCTGTTCCAGATAAGCGGAGAAGACATTAACTCTCCAAGACAGTCCTTCATATGTGAAGCACAGCGCAATCCTGAGTTTTCAAATCTATACGATGCAACGCTTGCCTTAATCAATCATGAGAAGGCTGCTACCGAAAATATAGAGAACGCGATGTTTTCAGAAAAGACAATAAAGAAATATCCGGATATAAAAGAGAGAATTCAGGTATACAAGAACATGTATAAAAAAAGTGTCTCCGACACATCAGCTCCCCTAGCCCCTCAATCTTGAGGGGAACTAGGGTGTTCCTTTTTTTTTACTGTTTGTCTTATAATAACAACATGAACATATTGCAAGAAATATTTAAAGATAACTTTGAGCAGATGTTATATTTATTGAAACCACGGAAAACAGTGGTTGAAAATGTAGAAAAGAT